>DATLVQ010000629.1:0-16640 GCA_035577325.1 Bryobacteraceae bacterium
TGTTTTTTGCCCGCTGGCGTGGTCGCACTGGCTGCTGGCGGCGGGGTTCGGCGGACTGCATCTGGTTTTCGGTGCAATCATCGCGGCGCGGTACGGAGGCTGACGAAATGGCGAAACCAGGGGCACTCAGGCAGGACCGGCGCCCAGACGCGCAGTCTGTGGCCGAAGGTACGCCGGTCAAACTCGACCGGCTGATTCATGAACGGCTGCGGCTGGGAATTTTGAGTGCGCTCGCTGCCAACGAATCGCTGACGTTCAACGAGCTCAAAAAGCTCTTGAAGACCACCGACGGGAACCTGAGCGTGCACGCCCGCAAATTGGAGGACGCGCACTACGTTGCCTGCACCAAGTCCTTCGAAGGGCGGCTGCCCAAGACCGAGTACCGGCTGACGGCCGCGGGCCGGCGCGCGCTCGAGCGCTATCTGGATCACATGGAGGCTTTAATTCAAGCCATGCGCGAGCGGTAAAAATTTTTTTTGTGGATGCTTTACAATGAAAAGTACTTCATATAGCAATATTCACGTCGCCATCATCATGGATGGCAATGGCCGCTGGGCGACGGCGCGCGGGCTTCCGCGCCTTGCCGGCCATCGCGCTGGAGCCGATGCCGTGCGCCGCGCCGTTGAGGCCGCGCTCGAGCTGGGCGTCGGCGCTCTCACCCTGTACGCCTTTTCCTCGGATAACTGGAAGCGGCCTCCCGAGGAAGTCAGCTCCCTGATGAAACTGTTCCGCGCGTACCTCGAGGCCGAGAAACCTCGCTGCATCGAGCACGGAATTCGCCTCGAAGTGATCGGCCGCCGCGACCGCCTCGACCCAAACCTGACCGCGACGATTGCCGAAATCGAGTACGAGACGTCTTATGGCCGCGCGCTCGAGCTGCGCATCGCCGTGGATTATTCGGCACGCGACGCCATCCTGCGCGCCGCATCCCGCCTGGACGCAAGGGTAGACGTAACGCGTGAACGCTTCGCGCGGCTGCTCGGCGAGGCTCCCGACGTGGACCTGATGATCCGCACCGGCGGCGAGCAGCGCCTGAGCGATTTTCTGCTATGGGAAAGCGCCTATGCGGAGCTGGTTTTCACGCCTCGTATGTGGCCCGAGTTCGCCCGCGAAGATCTGGAGTCGGCGCTGCTGGAGTTTTCCCGCCGCGATCGGCGCTTCGGCGGACTGCCAGCACCGAATAGAAAAACCGTGATCCCAGCGGACGTTCTATAGGAAAATGAACAGATCCAGATGCCAGAACGGGGCCGGTTCATCACCTTCGAGGGAATCGACGGCAGCGGGAAGAGCACGCAGATGCGCCTGCTCGGGGAGCGCCTGCGAGCCGGGGGATATGACGTTTTAGAAGCCGTCGAGCCTGGCGGTACTGCCATTGGCCGGCAAATTCGCCACATTCTGCTCGACGCCGCCAATCAGGACCTGCGTCCTGCCGCCGAGTTGCTGCTCTATTTCGCCAGCCGTGCGCAGAACGTCGACGAGCGTATTCGGCCGGCCCTGGCAGCGGGGAAAATCGTGCTGTGCGACCGCTTCACGGATTCAACCCTGGCCTATCAGGGCTACGCACGCGGGCTCGGTGAGGAAGCCGTGCTCGCGCTCGATCGGATCGCCTGCCGTGGTCTCGCACCCGATCTGACGCTGCTGATCGATGTGGACGTCGAATGCGGCTTGGCGCGCGCGCGAAAACGAAATGCTGGCTGTGATACTGCCGAGACACGCATGGACGACCAGTCGCTCGAATTTCACCGCAAAGTCCGCGACGGGTATCTGGCGCTGGCGAAACAGCATGTGGACCGCTTCCGGGTGATCGACGGCCGCGGAGTGCCGGAAACAGTCGCGGAGAGAGTATGGGAACGTGTGGCGGCCCATGTTTAAGAACTTCTGGGGCAACGCGCAAGTAACCAGCGCTCTGGAGCGTATGATGGCGCAGGATCGCCTTGCGCAGACATTGCTGTTTGCGGGGCCGGAGGGTGTGGGCAAGGCTACGCTGGCCCGGCGTTTTGGAGCCCAGTTACTCGGCGATGCGGGCAGGATCGAGCAGGACGACCTCAGTCTGCCGCACAACCTTGAAATTATCAGCGCGCGCGAGCGTTGGCCATCCGATAAGCGCAACCAGGATCCGCTGTTCTTCGCTTCCCATCCCGATTTCGTGACTTTCGCGCCGGATGGGCCGCTCCGCCAGATCTCTATCGAGCAGATGCGCCTGTTGAAAGAGCGCGCGCCTTTCAAACCGCTGCGAGGCAACCGGCGCGTTTTTTTAATCGATCACATCGACCGCGCTAACGAGCAGGCCGCCAATTCACTGTTGAAGACTCTGGAGGAGCCGCCGGAACACCTGATCCTGATCCTTACGGCGGAAAATGCCTACGACCTGCTGCCCACTATTCGCTCGCGCGCTGTGCCGTTTCGATTCGCGCCGCTCGCGACGGAAGACATGCGCGCATTCGCGGCCGAGCGCAAACTCGATAACGCAACGCGCCGCGTGTCGCTGGCCGCGGGCAGCCCCGGCACGGCGGTATCGCTCGACCTGGAAGCCTACGAGAAACGCCGCGCGGCCATGCTCGTGCTGTTGGAGGCGGCAGCCGGTGTGTCGCCGTTTGGTGCATGGATTCCCTGCTCGGAAACCATTGGCCGCAGCAAGAATGAAAAGTTGGAGCTGTACTTGAAGGTCCTTTACGACCTGTTGCGAGACCTGCTGATCCTGCGCGAGGGCTCGGGTGCTATCCGCAACGACGACACGCGCGCGAAACTCGAGGCGCTCGCAAAACAGGTTTCGTTTTCGTGGATCCGTACGGCTGTCAGGAAAGTGGACGAGTTGGCGGATCTGCTCCGCCGCAATATTCAGAAGACTATCGCGCTCGACGACCTGATCGTCGAATTGCGCGCGGCGTAGAGCGCGGCCGCTTCTCAAACGTGCTAAGGTTCGAGTAGAACGGTTCCGAAATCCAGGTAATGCCCGCAAGCTTCGCTTCCCATTTTGTGATCGACTGTCTGTCGATCATCCTGATCGATCTCCTGCTGGCCGGCGATAACGCGCTAGTGATCGCCATGGCGGTGCGGGCGTTACCCCCGCGCCAGCGGCGTGCCGGAATCATCTTCGGCGCGGCTGCAGCCGTTCTGTTGCGCATCGTCATCACCATCGCCGCGACTGAACTTCTGGGTGTGCAAGGGATCAAGCTGGTGGGCGGAGCCCTCGTCATCTGGATTGCCGTAAAGGTCCTCACCGATGCTGCATCGCCCCCGCCTGAATCGGCTGCTCCGGGTCACTTTCTGCGGGCGATCTGGTTCATCACGATCGCCGACATCACCATGTCGGCCGACAATATTCTGGCGGTCGCGGGGGCCTCGCGGGGCAGCGCTGTGCTGATCGCCATCGGTCTGGGCCTGAGCATCCCTTTCGTCATGTTTTCGAGCAATCTGCTGGTCCTGCTGATGGACCGCTACCCTTGGACCCTATACCTTGGCGCGGCCATCCTCGGGAAAGTGGGAGGCGAAATGATGATCGGGGATCCGTTGGTTCTTAGAACCCTGCATCCCTCGCAAGCCATGTTCTACGCGGCGGAATTAGTGGCCATGGCGGGCATCCTGGTGGCCGGACGGATCTTGACGGAAGCTTCACGAAGCGCCGGCTCGGTCACGCCTCGAAACTGATTACCGCTCTTCCTAACAGCTCACCGCGGCGCAATTTCTCAAACAACCCGGGTGCATCGTCGAGAGCGTGCGGTTCGATGTGAGGGCGGATGACGCCGGCAGCCGCCAGGCTGAAGACTTCCTCGAGATCCTGCGGCGTCCCGGTGAAACTCCCGCGAACCGTGATGCCTTTGAGGACAGCGTCGACCGCCGGGAAGTCAACACTCCCATGCGCCAAGCCAACCAGCACCAGCGTCCCGCAGCGTTTCAGCGATCGCAGTGCTTGGCCGACCGCGGCTGCCGCGCCCGTGAGCACGATAGCTGCATCCATCCCGCCGTGCTCTTTCTGCAGGGCGCGAATGGCATTCTCCGCCCGCACCACAATTTCTGCACCGACGCCCTGCGCCAAAGCCAGCTTGTCCTCCGAAACATCGACGGCAGCCACACGCAGGCCCGCATGGCGCGCGAACTGCACCGCGAGATGGCCCAATCCGCCCATGCCGAAGATGGCGACGGTCGAACCCGCCGGGGCGCCGGTCTCTTTGATAGCGCGGTAGGCCGTCCAACCCGCGCAGCACATCGGAGCGGCATCGGTGGCGCTAAGCCCTTCGGGCACGCGGGCTAGATGCTGCGTGAAGGCTACCGCGTATCCCGCCAGCGCGCCTTGCGCCGTGTATCCGGCGTTCAACTGACGCGGGCAATATCGCTCCCGGCCTGAGCGGCACCATTCGCAGACGCCGCATGTCGAGGCAAGAAACGTGACGCCGACCCGGTCGCCAGGAGCAAAAGAACCGACACCTGCGCCGAGCTTTTGGACGCGTCCGATGCCCTCGTGTCCCAGGATCAATGGCACCACCGGCGGCTTTTCCATGGCGGCGATGAACAGGTCGGAATGGCAGATGCCGCAGGCTTCCATCTTGATGAGGACCTGTCCTGGGGCAGGTTCCGGCACGGCGAGGTCGGTCACGATGACCGGCGCCAGCGCCCGCTCGAGCACAACGCCGCGCGTCAAGCCGTCACCTGCCCCAAAATCTTGTAGAACTCGGGAAACGAAACCGAGGCAGCCTCAGCGCCACGGATCTCGCAAGGGCCGTCCGCCACCAGCGACGCGATCGAAAACGCCATGGCGATCCGGTGATCGCCGAACGAATCGAGTTCCGCGGCGCGAAACCGCTGACGGCCGGGAATGCGGATTCCATCCGGCGACACCTCGGCCTTAAGGCCCATACGTCGCAGATTGTCGGCGATGGTGGCGATGCGGTCGGTCTCTTTGATCCGCAATTCGGCCGCGTCGCGCACATCGAGACCCTCTTCACTTGCCGCTCCCAGAACCGCCAGCACCGGAATCTCATCGATTAGTGCAGCTGTGGTTTCCTTTTCGATCACGCCACCGCGAATGCGCGAATGCTTCACCAGAATCTGGCCCACCAGCTCGCCGTTCTGCTGCTCGACGTTCAGAATTTGAATGTTCGCGCCCATCGATGCCAGAACGTCCAGCAGCGTGGAACGCGTGGGGTTTAGGCCGACGTCCCGGAGCACCAGATGTGAATCGGGCATCAACAGCGCGGCCACGATAAAAAAAGCCGCCGAGGAGAGGTCGGACGGCACAAACAGCTCGCTGCCCGTCAGGCGCGGCCGGCCTTGCAGACTGATCACACGCCGTTCCACGCGAATCTCGGCGCCGAGCTCGCGCAATGCAATTTCGGTATGGTCGCGTGACCGCACCGGCTCGCGCACGATGGTTGCGCCATCGGCGTAGAGTCCTGCGAACAGCACGCAGCTCTTTACCTGGGCGCTGGGCACCGGCAAAGTGTAATCGATGGCCTTCAACTTTGCTCCGCGTATTTCAAGGGGCGGGAAGCGGCTCTCGCAGGCCGAAATCGACGCGCCCATCTGGCCCAATGGCTTTATGATCCGCTCCATTGGACGGCGCGAGAGCGATTCGTCGCCGCCGATGAGCGTTGTGAACGGTTGCGCGGCGAGAATCCCGGATAGCATGCGGATGGTGGAGCCTGAATTACCTGCGTCGAGAGCGGCGGCCGGCGCCTTCAGCCCGTCTAGCCCGCCGCCGCAAATCGTGACATCGGCGCCGTCCTCATCGGCGCGGATCCCAAGCGCGCGCATGCAGTCGAGCGTCGAATGGCAGTCCGCCCCGGTCGAGAAATTATGAATGCGGCTCTCGCCCTCCGCGATGGAGGCGAGCATGGCGTACCGATGGGAGATAGATTTGTCACCGGGCAGACAAATCTCGCCCGAGACACGGCTGGCTGGGGAAATCCGTTCTGGCATGAGGAACTCCCCCATTCTAGCGGGGTTGGACGTGGCAGAGCGAGAGCGCCCCACCGCACACTGACGGCAGGGCGCGGCGACCATTCGATTCGATCGGCGGCAGCGCTCCAGCTGTTGACCGCGGCTCTCCGAAGCGTTAGGCCCCTACAGCGAAAGGCGCGGCCGAGACACCCGAGGGGAATCGCTGCGTCAGGCGAAAGGGTTGAAACCGGTACCCGATGCCGAAGATGGTCTCAATGTACTGTTCGCTATATTGCCCGAGTTTCTTTCGCAAGCGGCGAACATGGACGTCCAGCGTGCGCGTGCGAATCTCATTGCTGTAGCCCCAGATACGCATCAGCAGAATCTGGCGGGGGATGATTTCTCCCGCGTTCTCCACCAGGAGGGCAAGCAACTCGTATTCCTTGCGCGTCAAAACCAGGCGATGTGCATCGAGAATCGCGCACTTGCGTGCGAAATCCACTTCCAGGTGCGAATCTTGGTACCGGTTAGGCGAATTAGAAACCGTCTGTGCTAACCCCATAGGTCTCCTCGAAATCTGTCTCCTCGAAGCTTTCAATATCGATGCTAAGGAGCTTGGATTTGGAAGTCGTATCCGAGTTGTAAAAATTTTGTAAAAACCGCGAGCGAGGGTTGCACGTGGACAAGAAACGTCTTCGAATCCCGCTTCACGGCGAAATGTCCAGGTGATCCAGGTGGTGCAGCGCGCAGTTTGTAGCCGGCATGGGCAACTAATGAGAAGTAGCGTACAATCCAGGTTTCGGCAGGCTAAGGCGCGTTTGCGTGCGCCCGGTCTTTCGAAGTTTGGAAGGAGCAACTTGCACATGACCAGAAGAGACTGGATGTTGAGCACGGCGGCTTTGCCCGCGGCGGCTGCCAGGGGAGCGCAATCCAACCCGAGAAACATAGTCGTATCGAGCGGAAACGGTGCGCGCGCGTGCGCGCGGGCCATGGAACTAATCAAAGCCGGGGCGGACACGCTGGATGCCGTGATCGCCGGGGTGAACATCAATGAAGAGGACCCTGAGGACACAAGTGTCGGCTATGGTGGATTGCCTAACGAAGAGGGCGTAGTGGAGCTGGATGCATGTGTGATGCACGGTCCCACACGGCGGGCGGGTTCGGTAGGCTCCATTCGGAACATCAAAACGCCTTCGAAAGTGGCGAAGCTGGTGATGGAGCAAACCGATCACGTCATGCTCGTGGGTGACGGCGCGCTCCGCTTTGCCAAGGCCATGGGGTTCCGGGACGAAAATATCCTCACGGACAAAGCGCGGCTGGCCTGGATGGTGTGGAAACAATCGCTGCGCGATGCGAGTGGCCACAATAACTGGACCGATGGGCTCGACGCGCCGTCCGCGTCCGGCAAGCCTTCCGCCCAACTCCGCCGCCTGTTTCCCGAAGTGGACGACGAAACGCTGGCATGGGCCTGGAAAATGGCCGTGCGGCCGCCGACCGGGACGATTAATTGCCTCGCCCTGAATACGCACGGCGAGATGTCCGGAGTGACAACAACCAGCGGCCTAGCGTGGAAAATTCCGGGGCGCGTGGGCGATTCACCCATTATCGGTGCGGGGCTTTATCTGGATCAGGACGTGGGCGGCGCCGGATCGACCGGGCGCGGCGAAGAGAACATCCGCGTGGCGGGCGCGCACACCATTGTCGAAAACATGCGTCACGGCATGGCGCCAAAAGAAGCTTGCCTGGATACGCTCAAACGAATCGCGCGCAACTTCAACAACGACCGCGTCAAGCTGCTGCAGTTCGACATCAGTTTCTACGCGCTTCGCCGCGACGGTGAATTCGCCAGCGCTTCGCTGTGGCAAGGGCACAAATTTGCGGTGAATGACGGCGGCGAAAGCCGGCTTGAGACGAGCACGCCCTTGATGGAGCGCTGAATTCTCCCAGCGGCGCATTTTTCCGTACCTTTTACCCGCGACTTGCATCTGCCTGTGTTGTACAATTTTTCTTAATAGCCAATTTCTGTTGGGAATCGGACAGGTGGCGCCCCGTCACGCGCGCCTTGATTGTCTCGATTCGGTGAACGTGTTGAATAATTTAAAGAACAGTCGCTAACTGCTGATGCGTATCGTTTCTCTCGTTCAGGTGACTTCTTTTGCTGTAAGCGGGAAAGCCACGGGACATCGCTAGATGTCCCAGATTTTCCATCACAGCACCAATACTCTTTCGCGTCTGAGCATCTTTGGCGGGATCTTCATCATCGCCTTCCTCGTTTGGGCATGGGCGGAGTTGAACGCATCCACCTACGCCACCCGCGCCAAGGTTCCGGTTGAGCAGCCGGTGCCGTTCAGTCACGAGCATCACGTCGGCGGACTGGGTATCGACTGCCGCTACTGCCACACCACCGTCGAAAACTCTTCTTTCGCGAATATTCCCCCTACTAAGACGTGCATGAACTGCCATTCACAGATCTGGAGCACGGCGCCCATGCTCGAGCCTGTGCGGGAAAGTTTTCGCACCGATAAATCCATCCGCTGGATTCGCGTGCACGACCTGCCGGATTACGTATATTTCAATCACAGCATTCATGTGGCCAAAGGCGTGGGTTGCACCACCTGCCACGGACAGGTGAACAAGATGCCGCTGATGTGGCAGGAAAGTTCGCTGCAGATGTCGTGGTGCCTGGATTGCCACAGGCATCCCGAGCGGTTTGTGCGTCCGCGCGCGGAAGTATTTAGCGTCACCTACAGACCGCCGATAGACCAGCTCGCGCTCGGAAGGAAACTCGTGAACGAGTATCACATTCAGAGCCTGACCAGTTGCTCGACGTGCCACCGATGACTTCGCCGCGCAAGCCGTATCCGTATCTCGATCTGGCGTCCATTCGCGCGCGTCTGGATGCCAGCCGTGGCCGTGAGTATTGGCGCTCGCTCGAAGAACTGGCGAATGCTGAAGGCTTTCAAGAACTGCTGGAGCGCGAATTCCCGCGGCAGGCGGCGGAATGGAAGGACGACGCCGCCGGCCGCCGCCAGTTTCTGAAGGTGATGGGAGCTTCGCTGGCGCTGGCTGGATTGAGCGCCTGCACGCGCCAACCGACTGAAACCATCATGCCGTACGTGCGGCAGCCGGAAGAAGTGATCCCTGGCAGACCCCTTTTCTTCGCTACAGCCGTTCCGAACATGGCGAGTGCCATGGGCGTGCTGGTCGAGAGTCATCTGGGGCGCCCTACTAAAATCGAGGGCAACCCCGAGCACCCCGCCAGCCTGGGTTCCACCGACGCCATGACGCAGGCAGCGGTGCTCGATCTGTATGATCCCGATCGTTCGCAGACCCTGACTTATCTCGGCGATATCCGCCCCTGGAGCAGCTTTTTGGGGGCCGCGCGCGAAGCCCTTGGGCCGCAGAGCGCCACCGGCGGCGCGGGCCTGCGCTTTCTCACCGGTGCGACAACATCACCCACGCTGGCTGACCAGTTTCATGCCGTCCTGCAAAAGTTCCCGAAAGCCAAATGGCATCGCTATGAGCCGGCGGGCCGTCACGCATCGCGCGCGGCAGCGAAGCAGGCTTTCGGCGAACCGCTCAACACGTACTACCAGTTGTCCAAGGCGGACGTGATTCTTTCGCTCGACGCGGATTTCCTGTGCACAGGACCGGCCAGCGTCCGATACGCCAGGGATTTCGCCGATCGCCGCCGCGTTCGCGGACAGCAGACTGCCATGAACCGGCTCTACGTAGTCGAGAGCGCGCCGTCGCCGACCGGTGCGAAAGCCGACCACCGCCTGCCCCTGCGCGCCGCCGATGTCGAACCGTTCGCCGCTGCAATTGCGGCCGGCATTGGTGTCCGCGCCATGGACACTTCCGCTGGCATCCAGATGTCCAGTGGCCCGCACGCGAAATGGATCGCTGCGCTTGTGAAAGATCTGCAGCAGCATCGTGGCGCGTGCGCCGTAATTCCCGGGGAGCAACAGTCGCCCGCAGTTCATTTGCTCGCCCACGCCATTAACGACGCCCTGGGTAATATTGGCAAGACGGTGATCCATACCGATCCGCTCGATGCGCATTCGGTGGACGATTTCGATAGCCTGCGCGAGCTGGTCGAAGACATGGAAGCGGGCAAGGTCGAGATGCTGGTGATCGTTGGTGGAAATCCGGTCTATAACGCGCCGGTGGATTTTGCCTTCGCCCAGCGCATGTCGAAAGTGAAGCTGCGCATCCATATGGGTCTCTACGCGGACGAGACCTCCGAACTGTGCCAGTGGCACATTCCAGAAGCGCACTTTCTCGAAACCTGGAGCGATGCCCGGGCCTACGATGGCACCGCCACCATCATGCAGCCGCTGATTCTCCCGCTCTATTTCGGCAGGTCGGTCCACGAGCTGCTGGCGGCTTTCGGCGACCAACCTAATCAGACACCCTACGAGATCGTGAAGGGCTACTGGAATCGGCAACACCCGGGTGCGGACTTCGAGGACTGGTGGCGCAAGGCTGTGCATGACGGCATCGTGCCCAACTCCGCGTTTTCAGCACGTCCCGTCGGATTCAAAGGGTCGGGCGGCGTGCCTGCAAAGCCCGTGCAGCCTCAAGGTCTCGAGATCGTTTTCCGCCCCGACCCGTTTATTTTCGATGGCCGCTTTGCCAATAACGCCTGGCTGCAGGAACTGCCCCGGCCGCTGACCACGCTCACGTGGGACAACGCTGCGTTCGTGAGTCCGCGGACAGCCGAGCGCCTCGGCTTGCAGAATGAAGATCTGGTCGAACTCAAATATCGCGGGCACAGAGTAAAGGCGCCGGTCTGGATCGTCCCCGGACATGCTGACGAATCTGTCACCGTGCATTTGGGCTATGGGCGAACCCGCGCCGGTCGCGTCGGCAACGGCGTCGGCTTCAACGCTTATGCTCTGCGCACCTCGGACACGCCATCGTTCGGCTCCGGCCTCGAAATCGTCAAGACCGGATCGAAATATCCGCTCGCACCCACGCAAAACGCCCACCTGATGGAAGGGCGCGCCGTCGTCATTTCTGGCGAGATCGATGAGTATCGCAAGAACCCGGCCTTCGCCAAGGAAAAAGCCGATGAGCCGCCAAAAGAGCTGACCATTTACCCCGGCTTCAAGTACGAGGGCTACGCCTGGGGGATGGCGATTGATCAGACGGCGTGCATAGGCTGCAACGCCTGCATGGTGGCATGCCAGTCGGAAAATAATATCGCGGTCGTCGGCAAAGACCAGGTGTTGATGCGCCGCGCCATGCATTGGATCCGCGTCGACAGCTACTACAAAGGTCCGGTAGACAATCCCGAAACCTACTTCCAGCCCGTGCCCTGCATGCATTGCGAAAATGCGCCCTGCGAGCTGGTATGTCCTGTGCAGGCCACGAATCATTCCGCCGAAGGCCTGAACGATATGGTCTATAACCGCTGCGTGGGCACGCGTTACTGCAGCAATAACTGTCCCTACAAGGTGCGGCGCTTCAATTTTTTCCTTTATTCGGACTGGACCACGCCAAGTCTCAGACTGCAGCGCAATCCCGACGTTTCCGTGCGCAGCCGCGGCGTCATGGAGAAGTGCACGTATTGCGTACAGCGCATCAACGAAGCCAAAATCGATGCCGAAAAGGAAGGCCGGCCTGTCCGCGATGGCGAAATCGCGACCGCCTGCGAGGCCGCCTGCCCGGCGCAGGCCATCGTTTTCGGAAACATCAACGATCCCGCAAGCCGCGTGGCCAAGCTGAAGGCCGAGCAGTTGAATTATTCACTGCTGGCCGAACTAAACACGCGCCCGCGCACCACTTACCTTGCTGCGCTGCGCAATCCCAATCCGGAGATCGAGAACGCCTGACATGAGCGAAGAGCGGCGAGAAATTGTGACGGTGGAACGCGGGAAGGCCCCCGTGATCGCGCCCGGCCATACTTTCGCCACCGTCACCGACAAGATCAGCACGATAGTGCTGACGCGCAAGACGCCGCTCTACTGGCTCGTACCATTTCTCATCGCGTCCGCGCTGCTGATGGTATTTCTCATGGCCGTCAGCTACCTGTTCGTCAAGGGCGTGGGAATCTGGGGCATCCGCGTCCCGGTGATGTGGGGCTGGGCCATCACTAATTTCGTCTGGTGGATCGGAATCGGCCACGCAGGCACGCTGATTTCGGCGATTCTCCTGCTGCTGAATCAATCCTGGCGGAACTCGATCAATCGGTTCGCCGAGGCCATGACGCTATTTGCCGTGGCCTGCGCGGGCATGTTTCCCTTGCTGCACCTGGGTCGCCCCTGGCTATTCTACTGGCTGTTCCCGTACCCCAACACCATGGGCGTGCAGCCGCAATTCCGCAGCCCGCTCGTGTGGGACGTCTTCGCGGTCTCAACTTACGCCACGGTGTCGCTGCTGTTCTGGTTTGTCGGTCTGATCCCGGACTTGGCCACACTGCGCGACCGCACGCGCAACCGCTGGGCCAAAGCCACCTACGGCATCCTGGCGATGGGCTGGCGCGGCGCCGCGAGTCACTGGCAGAAATATGAAACGGCTTCGCTGCTGCTTGCGGGTCTGGCCACGCCGCTCGTGGTTTCGGTGCATACGGTGGTGAGTTTCGATTTCACCGTCGCCATCCTGCCCGGCTGGCACAGCACCATCTTCCCGCCGTATTTCGTGGCCGGGGCGATTTACTCCGGCTTTGCCATGGTTATCGTACTGGCCATTCCTCTGCGCGCCATGTACGGTCTCGGCGATCTCATCACCATGCGCCATCTCGACAACATGGCCAAGGTCATGCTTGCGACTGGAGAGATTGTCGCTTACTCGTATCTTTTCGAAGCGTTCATTGGCTGGTATAGCGCGAATGGCTACGAAATCTATGCTATCTGGAACCGCCTCAACGGACCTTACCGCTGGACGTATTACAGTCTGATCTTCTGCAATCTCGTGTTTCCGCAGTTGCTGTGGTGGAAAAAGATTCGCACCAACGTCGTCTGGCTGTTCGTGATTGCGCTCGACGTCCTGGTGGGCATGTGGCTCGAGCGTTACGTCATCATCGTGGTCAGCCTCTCGCGCGACTTCCTGCCGTCTTCCTGGGCGCTCTATTGGCCCACAATCTGGGATGTTGCGACTTTTGTCGGCACCATCGGCCTTTTCTTCTTCCTGTTCTTCCTGTTCATTCGCTCGCTGCCCATGATTTCGATCTTTGAAGTCCGCACCCTGCTGCCGCAGGCGGAAGTCACGGAGGGCGTCGAGAAATGAAGCCGCCGTTGTATGGCCTGATGGCCGAGTTCGATAGCCCAACAGCGCTCGCTGCCGCCGCCCGCACGGTGCGCGAACGCGGTTACCGGCGCGTGGAAGCTTACTCGCCCTTTCCGATTGAAGCTGTGAACGAGGCTTTGGGGCTGCATCACAACCGCCTTCCGATGCTGGTGCTCATGGGCGGCATATTGGGCGGGTTAACTGGCTATCTGATGCAGTACTACGTCGCGGTGATCGATTTTCCGATCAATGTTGGCGGGCGTCCGCTGCATAGCTGGCCTTCTTTCATCGTGATCACATTTGAGCTGACCATCTTGTTCGCGGCATTCGCGACGGTGCTGGGCCTGCTCGGACTGTGCGGGCTGCCCATGCCCTACCATCCGGTGTTCAATGTGCCGCGCTTTGCGCTGGCCTCCCGCGACCGCTTTTTCCTGTGTATCGAGTCGCGCGATCCGTTGTTCCATCGCCGCCAGACAGCCGAGTTTTTGACCAGCCTGGATCCGCGTGAGGTGAGTGAAGTTGCGCATTAGCGGCGCAGTCGCGATCCCGCGTATTACAGGCACGCTGACCGGAGCGCCGGTGCTGCTCCTGCTAGCCCTCGGCTGCACGGCATGCCGCCGCGACATGCAGGATCAGCCCAAGTACATCCCGCTCCGGCCGAGCGACTTTTTTGCCGACGGCCGCTCCGCCCGCCCGCTTCCCGAAGGCACGGTGGCGCGCGGCCAGCTCCGCGCCGATAAAGTTTTCTACACCGGAAAAATCGGCGACGCTTTTGCCGACAAGCTGCCTTTCCCGCTGACGCGCCAGGTTCTGGACCGCGGCCATGAGCGCTTCAATATCTATTGCACGCCGTGTCACGGGCATCTGGGTAACGGGCTTGGCATGATCGTGCAGCGCGGCTTGAAACGGCCGCCGTCTTATCACATCGACCGCTTGCGCCAAGTGCCTATCGGCTATTTCTACGACGTCATCACCAACGGCTTCGGCGCCATGGCGGACTATTCGGCGCAGGTTGCGCCGCGCGACCGCTGGGCTATCGCCTCATACATCCGCGCGTTGCAATTCAGCCAGCATGCTTCGCTCCAGGACGTGCCGCCGGCGCACCGGCAGGAGTTGAACGCCACCGCGGTCGCGGCGCTGCAGGAAAAGAAAGCACAAGAATGAGCGCGCCGGACTTCACCATTTCTCCGCAATTGGGACGCAGCCTGGAACGGGTGCAGCAACGGTCCCTCGCCGTCGGCCTCGTCGCGTTGCTGGCCTGCCTCATCGGGGCCGTGTCCGCGCCGCACCAGTTTTACAGGTCGTACTTGTATTCCTACATGTTCTACATCGGGCTGACGCTAGGATGCATGGCACTGGCCATGCTGCAGTATCTTTCGGGCGGCTCCTGGGGGATCGTGATCCGCCGCATTACCGAATCGGCTACGCGCACGATGTTGCTGCTGCTATTGCTGTTCATTCCGATTCTGATCGGCATTCCTTCGCTATATTCCTGGTCGAATCCCGAAGTCGTCGCCGCCGACCCCATCCTCCAGCACAAGCATCTTTATCTGAATGTCCCGTTTTTCATTGGCCGGGCGGCTTTCTACTTTGCGGGCTGGCTGGTCTTCGCGCACTTTATGAACAAGTGGTCGCACGAACAGGATGCTGGAGGCGGCCGAGTGCTGGCGCGGCGGCTGCAACTATTGAGCGGTCCCGGACTTGTGTTCTACGGCTTGAGCGTCACCTTCGCGGCCGTGGATTGGGTGATGTCGATCGAGCCGCACTGGTTCTCAACCATCTATGGCCTGCTGTTCATTGCCGGGCAGGGGCTTTCGGCGCTCTCTTTTTGCATTGCACTGCTGGTGATTCTGTCGAGAGAAGGCGGCCCTCTCGCAGGCGTGATTGGCCCCGCGCATCTGCACGATATCGGCAAGCTCATGCTGACGTTTACCATGCTCTGGGCTTATTTCTCGTATTCGCAGTTCCTGATTATCTGGTCGGGTAATCTGGCCAACGAGATACCGTGGTACATCGAGCGTCTTCGCGGCGGCTGGGAGTGGATCGGGCTTCTGTTGGTGGTGTTTCACTTCGCGTTGCCCTTTGCCCTGCTGCTTTCGCGTAGCCTGAAACGCTCAGGTGGCACCATTGTGCGGATAGCCGCGCTGATCATCGCCATACGTTTTGTCGACCTTTTCTGGCAGGTGGCCCCGGGTTTCCATAGTGCCGGTTTTCAATTGCATTGGATGGACCTGGCTGCCCCCGTCGGCATCGGCGGCGTTTGGCTTGCGATGTTTCTGTATCAACTGAAGAAGTGGCCGCTGCTGCCTCTGCGGGATGCGCACCTGCAGGATGCTTTGGCGCATGGAGGAGCCAGTGAATTATCCTACTGAGCCCGAGAGCAACCCCACCGTTGCGCACGAAAAAACCGACGCCGATGCGCGCGCCATCACGCAATTCGGCATCGCGCTGGTGCTTGTCTTGCTGCTGTCGCAACTGGGGTTGTGGTGGCTTTTTAACACATTTGCGCAGCGGGAGAGCAAGTTGAGTCCGCCGGTTACCGCCCTGGTCCGGGCACAGGCGCCCACCGAGCCGCCTGAACCGAGGCTGCAGGCCAATCCGCAGGCCGATATGCGAACGATGCGGGAAAAAGAGGAGACGGTCCTCAACCACTATGGGTGGGTGGATGCCGGTCGCGGCGTCGTGCGGATTCCCATCGATCGGGCGCTCGATCTGGTGGCGGAACGCGGCTTGCCGCAATTCAAGCCAACTGCGCCCGTCACGGGTGGCGCGAAATCGGCGAACCCTGCGAGGCCCGGTACGCCCAAGTGAAATTCTGATGCGAGTCTGGACAGCAGTTATTTTCGTGGTGGGCGCGGCCTGGATGGATGCGGTGCCGGCGCACGCCCAGGCGTATAAGGACCGGCAGGCAGCCATCGCGGCCTCCGTCTTGCCGCCGGGCCTGCGTAATGTCGGTCTCGATCAGAAGCTCAACGAGCAGGTGCCGCTCGACCTCCGGTTTCGCGATGAAGCCGGCCGCGAGTTGCCCCTTTCGTCATATTTCGGAACCCGACCCGTGATTCTGGCATTGGTCTACTACCAGTGCCCCATGCTGTGCACGCAGATCCTCAACGGTCTCGTGATCAGCCTGCGCGGCATGTCGCTCGAATCGGGACGCGATTTTGAAGTTGTCAGCGTGAGCATCGATCCCGCCGAGACGCCGGAGCTTGCCGCGCGCAAGAAGGCGGAATACGTGCGGCGCTACGCCAAGAGTCCCCTTGGCTGGCACTTTCTCACCGGCGCGGAACCGCAGATCAAGGACCTGGCGCACGCGGTGGGATTTCGCTACGCCTACGATCCCAAGAGCAAACAATTCGCTCACGCGAGTGCCATCATCGTGCTGACTCCGGCCGGCAGGCTGTCACGATATTTCTACGGCATCGAATATCCGCCGCGCGATCTGCGGCTCGGATTGGTGGAGGCTTCGGAGAACAAGATCGGCACGCCAGTGGATCAACTGCTGCTCTACTGCTATCACTATGATCCCGGCACGG
>DATLVQ010000630.1:0-6822 GCA_035577325.1 Bryobacteraceae bacterium
TACTGTCGCCACTGCCGAATATGACGGCTCCGTCAACGCATTCGTCTTGAACGGAGATCTCGTCTATTTCGTGAAGATTCCCCCTTGGTCTTTGGCGACCATGTGTCGCGAGATCGGGACGGACAGAAACGCGTTGCTCGGCGTCTCCGAAACGATGACGGACGGCCTCGTGTTCGGCGACGACCCTGAGCTCTATAAGCGCTCGGATCTCGCTTATGACTTGATGTTGGCCGACAAGTTCCTGGGCGACGTGGTGTTTGCGCGCCCCAACGCATGGACACAAGGCTACAAATTTCCCAGCACGCAACCGCGACCGGCCAAGATTAAGACTGACATGCTCGTACGCTTCGCGTTCGGCAATTTCCAATTCGCTGCGAACGATGGGCAGCTCTCTGTGGTTAGCTCGTCGTTGGAGGTGCGCATGCTGCCGGTGTCGAAGGCTGCGACGCCGAAAGGGCAAATGCTGCCAAACTACAATGCCCTGGACAACGGTTATGCGCCACCCGACGCCTTGATCGCCAACGCTCGCATTCTTACCGACAATGTGGATTATTTCCGTAGCGAACCGCTGATCGAAGACGTGTTCGCGTACGGCGAAGCCGCAGCGTTACTCCGGTCGCTTAAGGAGTCTGGTCGAGACCTTAACGCGCTGGCAGTCCAAATTGAAACGGGCGAAGCTAGATGAGCAGAATCCGGTTCGCCTGTTCGATCGTCGCGGTCCTTGCCTGCGCGGCGCTCGCAACGATGCCCGTCCTCGCTGATTCCTGGGAAGACTGTAAGCAGACCGACGATCCTGATTTGGCAATCGAATCGTGCACGACTGTTCTGGCCACGGCGCAAGGCGACCAAGTGATCCAGGGAAATTTCCTTCGCGCTATCGCGTACTTTGGTAAACACGATTACTACCACGCGGTCAAAGACTTTAGCGTCGTTATCAGCCTTAGACCGGTTCAGGTTGCCTACATCTATCGCGGACTCGCTTATGAAAACCAGATGGCCGATGATCCGTCGTTTGCGGATCGGGCCATCGCCGATTTGGGTGAGGCGACCAGTCTGCAGCCGGGTGTCGACGATAAGACCAAAGCGCAATTCTGGCTGGCCTACCAGACACGGGCCATTGCGAACCTAAAGAAAGGCGACGATGCGCAAGCCCTAGCAGACGAGGATGTGGCGATTCAGCTGAACCCGGATAAAGCGGTAGCCATTAAAGCTTACGTTGCTCAAGCCTATAAGCAGCGCGCATGGCAAAATCTCGCCGATGGCCAATACGATGGGGCAGTCAGCAATCTTCAACAGGCAATCGAGCTCGACCCGACGACTGCCGACAAGCTGACACCGTATCTCACGGAGGCCCAATCAAGGCATCCGGGTCCGTATTCTGCCATTGTCAGAGGGGATCAACACCAAGAAGACCAAGATTATGAACTTGCTGTCAATGATTACACCGAGGCTATCCAGGCGAATCCGAATTTGGCCGATGCGCATTTGTATCGCGGTTACGCGTACAGGGCGCTAGATCGTTCTGAGGATGCGCGCGCGGATTTTGACGAGGCCATCCGCCTCGACCCGAACGGCTGGTTGGGATTTTATGCGCTCGGACAAGTCTATCAGTCTATGGAGCAGTTCGACAAGGCGGCCACGAACTTCGATCAAGCATCGGGCATTATCGAACGAGTACAGGATTTGGGATATGAGTATGAGAAGGCGCGGATTGACGATGCGCGCAAGGCGCTCAAATTCAGCATTACGCTTCAGGATCACTGGATGTCCTATTTGAGGGAGATTCAGACCGCCAATACCTATCCGAACTGGTCGAGTGCGCCATACGACCTCTATGTTAAGCATCATAGTTTGCAAAATGTTGCCAAGCCTATGCAGACGCGCACAGCGCCGCCAACACGTTCCGCGGTCCCGAGGAGTCCCAAACGGAGCGCTGCAGGTCCGGAATGGGGTCTATGGGTGCTGGGACTGTTCGGACTACTTGTCGTCCCAGGCACCGGCTGGGGCGCCGTTATTCTTCACCGACGCCACAAAGCAAGTTGCGCTTCAGAACCTGGCGCTTCAGGCTGTTGAGTGGATTGCAGGCGGCCGCGAGCGTTGGAAGGCGGCGCGGCCGTACCCTGGCGGAGCACGTTCAGGAGGCGATGAGAGGGGTGACGCTGCGGCGGATTCTCCTACCCTTCGGTGATCACTGGTGCGATCGCGGGCACCGATGGGGAACATGCGCAAGCGACAGCCCAGCTATCGACGATCCTAATAGCTGTCCGACCGATTCAGCCTTCATTCGTCCTGTTTGCCGGTCGGCGCGCGGCACGTGCTCACCCGAGGCGGCGTAAAAAAACGATCAGTTGCTGCGCGGTGCGGCTGCCTCGGAAAGCCATCACCTGGCCGTGCTGCCCGACGGTCATCGCCCCCGCGGAACGGCGAGGGAAGGGTGACCAGCGTTGCGATCATCGCGTCGGACTTCTCCGAGTCCTGGTGTGACCGGAAAAACTGTCCTCGCTTATAGAGCAGCTGTCCGTGCCGCGAGCGAACGGAGTGTGACCGGTGCACACCTTACGGCTTTGGGATCGGACTGAACGCCAGAATCCCGCGTCCATTGACTGCGACGTAGAGCGTCCGAACTGACGGATCGGAGATGCGGTCAAAATACGCCGCCACCGGGTGGCCGGCCATCGCCGTGGTGCTCAGCAGGCGCATCCACGTCACGCCGTTGGTCGTGTAGAAGATACCGGCGTCGCCGACAGCGAAGCGCACAGTCCGCTCCACGCGGTCGAAGATCATGTCGCGAACCATTCCTCCGCCGACGATAGAATCGATGTTCACATCAGGCACGCCATCGGAGAACGTGTGGCCTTCCGAGGCTAGGGTGTCGAGGCTGTCGTCGCGAAACCAAGTGGTGCCCATGTTCTCTGAGCGCTTAACGACACCGTGGTCGACGATGTAGATGCGGTTGGCGTCGTAGGGATCGGCGAAGAAGCGCTGCGCCGTCGCGGCGGAGCTGTCGGCGGCGGGGACGACACGCACCCACGCCATCGCGCCGCTCGTCCAGCGCCAGAGGCCGTTGCCGTCGCCGACGTAGAAGAACGTGGCGTTGTGGCCGCCCGCAGCTTGGACGATCGAGACGCCGTTCATTTCCGCCGGGAAGATGGGGCCCTGCCGCAGCGCCTTGGAGGAGTCCCAATCGCTAGCAGAGGTAATCGCGCTCAACGCAGTCGTTCTGAGAAGCTCGCGCCGGCCGTCGGTTCTGGTGCGAATGGCCACGTAGTCGCCGTCGTCCAACGGCGACTCGCTGAGCGGCGTCTGAATGATCGGCCTCGTCCCCGCCGTCACCAACTCGTTGGCGTTCCCGTTGATCACCGAGCCTGTAGGGAGTGTGATGTTGAGCTTCGCCTGCGAGATATCCAACGGATCTGGATAGCCGCCCGCCGGATTGGTATAGACGCTCCAGCTCGGACCGCGGTCGAATTCGAGGACGCGATTCGGCTGCGCTGGATCGGCGAACCACGGCCCACAATCGCCGCAGCCGGTAATCGGGTCCTTCCACGTCGTCCCACCGTCGGGCGAGTAGAAGTTGTCGTTGTCGGGAACACCCATGTAGAGCGCGGGCGATTTGCCGGCGACGGAGATTCCGGCAAAGCTCGCCTGGGGCTGCAATGTGGCTAGGGCGCGCCCCTGCGTCCATATCGCTCCACCGTCGATGCTGGAGTAGACGCCGCCGTCGTTGGCCATCCAGAGCGAGCCCCTCTCAAACCCGTGGAGGATGGAGTTTTGATTGTAAGGAAAGGGCGTAGGGAACGCGAACGGTCCAGCCGGGCATGTCGGCGATCCCAACGCGAACGAGAAGTCGGACGAAACGGCGAAGGCGTGCGGGTCGGCGTGCACGAAGAGCAGATTGCAGCCTTGCCCGCCATTTTCATCACTACCGAAACACCGCTCGCATAGGCCTTGGGAGGCGTCGCGCCCATCGAGGCGATGCCACGCGGCGGATGTCTCTGGCTTCCCGTCGGAGACGTGGATGTGGCTGCGGTCGGAGAAAAACAGATAGTACCCGGCCGGCGTTGTCTTGACTTGAACCCAGACGTTCCCGCTGTCGGTCGATCCCCAGACATACGCGGGCGGACCGGGAAGCTGTGTCCAGATGGCCGAAGAGCCGGGGAGAAAGTTCCCGTAGTTGCCGAACCAGAGACTCCCTTCGCCACACATGCGCGAACCGGTATTGCAGCGCGTGCCGTCAGGCCCTGCCCATGCCGGCTGGTAGTAGCTCGGTCCGTTGGCGAACGCCGGCACTGCAAGATAGACGCGGCTCGGCTGCCGCGGCTCGACCGCGAGTACGACCGAACTGTTGGAACAACACTGGCTCGCGATGTCGCCGAACGACGACGGCATCTGCGCGCTTTTGTCGCGCCACCACGTACTGCCGCCGTCGATCGAGTACCACATCTGATTCGGTCCGGCTGCATAGACACGCCGGATCGAGCGACGGCGGCTGTACTCCGCGGGCGCCGCGGCGACGTGCCACACCTGACCAGCGATCGGGTGGTCGGCCCACGTTTCGCCGCCGTCTCGGCTCGTGCCGACCTTGCAATTGCCGGCGGCGAAGAGAATGCTCGGATTGTCCGGCGCAAACACCACCTGGCCCACCGGCGAACCGGCCGGGTATCCGGAACAGGCGAATTGATGAACGAGCCGCCAAGAGACGCCGCCGTCTGTCGACTTGTAGACGCCTTCCTTCGAATTGCTGGGCAGGCGCCGGTCCGCCGCGGTGGCGGCGAATACGACGTCGCGATCGAGCGGCGAGACGATGACGTCGACGATGTCCGGTACGGCGAGCGCTCCGGGGACGACATTCGTTCCCGCCGGCGGCTGGGGCGCGGTCATCTGTATCCACGTCGCGCCGGCGTCGTCGGAGCGCCAGACGCCGGAGAAGCTGCCAGCATAGAGCCGCTTCCCGTCGGCGGCCACGGCAAGAGCGAGCATCCTCCCGGAGACCGAGTGCTGCCGATTTCCAGAAAACGGCTGGAAGAAGACACTCGGACTGACGTCACGGCACCTGATCGCGGTGGCATCGAATCCGCCGCAGCGGTTGTCGAACATGCCTGCTTGTGCGGAAGCCGCGACGGCGAGAAGGGCGGCGATGAGTATCCGATGCATAATGACCTCGCGCTTTTCCTGGAGTCTGCAGGGCGGCGCGCAGCGGTTCCAGCACAAAAGCCGTCACAATCAGAACTCCTACCTTATTGGAGTGACCATCGACCGATTTTCCCTGCCCGGTTCGGTGGAACAGCAGGCCGCATCCCGGAGAGGTGTAATGGAGGGTCGCGTTCGGGGTTGAATCTGTTCCAGTTCTCCTGATTTCGTGTCGTGAACGAACGCTCCTCGTATCGGCCCATGCGTTCCGACGGCGAAGGAGCCTGGAAGGGCAATGTCTCCGAGTAGTTCGGCCATTCACGTTGCATCGGGTAATTATCGCGGTTCGACTGGGACTCAGGAGCCGGCGGGTAGCTCGGGGGATCGATCCTTTCTGAGCGTCGTAGGACGCACCGCATGGATCGACACTCTGCGCCGCCGTACTAGGCGCGAAACTAGACTCGTGGCCTGTTTCGGCGAGTGGGTGGGATACGGCGTGTGCCGCTAACTCATGGTGGGGGTGGAGTTGGGGTTCTGATTGGTCGGGCAGGGGGGATTTGAACCCCCGACCACCTGAACCCCATTTGGGGGCTGATCGAAATCCTGAGGTGCCGTCAGCCATTCGGCCAGCTTAGCCGAAGATCGTCTTGACGGTTCATGCAGTTCTGTCTCCCATCCGGCGACGGTACTCTCGTCGCCGAGAACTACCGCCAGCTCGCTGATTGAAAGCCCTGCGGCAGTACGGGCGCGCCCGAATGCATTCCCCAAGCTCGCGCCTTCCTGGCGCCAATCGTAACCAAGAAACGCGATCGCGCCGGGCAGATGCTTCAATGCCGGAACGCTGCGATTCACCTCCCAGTTTCGGTAGTTTGCTAGCGTCGTCCCAATCTCGGGTGGCCGCCTCTCGTTGCGGCATGCCTCGGCTCCAGCGCTTCTCCCGGAAGGCGGCTCCGTGCGTTCCTGCCGGCACCTTGGTTCGTCCGTAGTGGCGAGAGCTGGCCGACCCATCGATAACATAAGATGGCAAAAAGGCACCGCAGGAGTGAAGTTACTGACCGGCGGCGAGCGTGAAGCACGCGCATTCTGCGCGAACTTGCGTGGGGCTCGGTTGCCGGAACACCAATCCGCGCCGCCGGGTGGAAACTTTCTTCGCTGCGCCCCTCTCTTACTTCAAGGAGAAAAGAGAGAATGGCAACGCCCACGCCCTTTGCCAGTTGTAACGCCGGGATCTTTCTCGAAGAGGACGATCCCTCCGGCTCGAACTACAACACCCTGGCAGCTCGTATCGAAACGCGGTGCAATACGGCGCCTACTCCTCGATCGATTTTCTCAACCTCTGCTGGGTGAACACGGTTGCCACCAGCGCCACCAGCCGGCCCGCTTGTACGCCGCCCGAGCGTATCGGCCGGGACTCTAACTTTGTCATGGCGTCGCTGGGTCTTTCCACCGCGACCTTCGGCTTCCGCGTCCGGGATCGGCGCGCAGCTCGCGGCGAAGTTTTCAGGGCTTCGGCACGAGTGCGTCGCCCTTCGCCCACTGCGTCAGCTGCGTAACCAGTGGGGCCATCCATGGCGGCATTCCCGCAGTCTGCGTGTCTTTCCGGGCGGCGTCGTCCCAGGCCCACAACTTCTGGCTATGCTCGTCTGTTTTCCAGCATTCGTCTTCGGCGGTCGCCTTCCGCGGACTAGGGTT
>DATLVQ010000631.1:0-2262 GCA_035577325.1 Bryobacteraceae bacterium
CGCTCGATACCCTGCGCCAGTTGAAGACGCGGAACGATGCCGTGGCCCTGCTGTTGGCCGATCAACGCATGCCACAGATGGATGGCGTAGGTTTCCTGGCCGAAGCCATGGCCCTGTTCCCGGACGCCAAACGTGCCTTGCTCACTGCCTACGCCGATACCGACGCGGCCATCCGCGCTATCAACGACGTCAAGATTCATCACTATCTGCTCAAGCCCTGGGACCCTCCCGAGGAGCAGCTTTATCCGGTAATTGACGACTTGCTGGATGACTGGTCGTCAAATTACCGGCCGGTGTTCGAAGGCATTCGCGTGCTGGGCAATCGTTGGTCGCCGCGATCCTACGAGGTCCGGGAGTTTCTGGCGCGCAGTCAGGTGCCTTATCAATGGCTGGATATCGAGTCTGCCGATCCCGAGACGCATCGCCTGGCCGAGTCGCTGGGCGACGATGCCGCGCATCTGCCTTTGGTCCTGTTTCCCGATGGTACGCGAGCGGCGTCTCCCACCAATGGCGAACTCGCGGCGAAGATTGGTCTGCGCATGCGCGCCGGCTTGGAGTTTTATGATCTGGTGATCGCGGGCGGCGGACCGGCCGGCCTCGCGGCCGGTGTTTATGGCGCGTCGGAAGGGTTGCGCACGGTGATCGTGGAGCGCGAGGCGCCCGGCGGACAGGCCGGCCTCAGCTCGCGCATCGAGAACTATCTCGGATTCCCGTCCGGATTGAGCGGCAGCGACCTGGCGCGGCGCGCCGTCACGCAAGCCCGCCGGTTCGGCGTCGAGATTCTAGCCCCCCAGGAAGCCGTCGGTCTGCGCGTCGATGGCCCCTACCGCCTCGTCAAGCTGGCGGATGGTAGTGAGATTTCATGCCATACGCTTCTTATCGCGACCGGTGTGCAATGGCGCAACCTGGACGTTCCCGGCGTCGGCAGGCTGCAAGGCGCGGGCGTATACTATGGCGCCGGCCCGGCGGAGGCTATTTCTTGCAAGGACGAAGACGTCTACATTATCGGCGGCGCCAATTCAGCCGGGCAGGCCGCCATGAATTTCTCGAAGTACGCGCGTTCTGTGGTCATGCTGGTGCGCGCCAATTCGCTTGCAGCCTCTATGTCGCAGTACTTGATCGATCAGATTAAACAAACGCCGAATATCCAGGTGCAGTTCAAGTCGAGAGTTGAGGAAGTCCATGGCGAATCGCGCCTCGAAGCCATCTCTATCCATTGCGGGGACAGCGGGCAAGTGGATCGCGTACCCGCCGTCGCGCTGTTTATTTTCATCGGTGCCATGCCGCGCACCGATTGGCTGGCGGGTGTCGTCGAGCGCGATGACCGCGGATTCGTCCTCACCGGCTCCGAACTTCTGCGGGAGGGCCGCCGCCCCAAGAACTGGTCGCTCGATCGCGATCCTGGCCTGCTCGAAACCAATGTCCCTGGGGTCTTTGCCGTGGGCGATGTGCGCCACGGTTCGGTAAAGCGTGTGGCTTCGGGCGTGGGCGAAGGCTCCATCGCGGTCCAGTTCATTCATCAGTACTTGGCAAAGGTATGAGTCTCGTCGAAGACTTGCAGAAGAACAAAATCTTCGCCGATCTGGCCGCCGACGACCTCGCGTGGCTCGCCGGCCAGATGACCGAGGTGCGCCTCGACACGGGCGAGACCCTGTTTCCCGCCGGGCATCCGGCGGACCGCCTTTTCGTATTCTTCGAGGGCGAGATTCATGTTCGCCGCGACGGCAACTTGATTTTTATCGCACGCGCCGGCGATGTCACTGGTCTGCTCCCGTTTTCGCGCATGACGGCCTTTATCGGCCAGGGCTACACTGTCATGCCCACCCGGCTGGCGTGGCTTCACTCGAGCGTCTTCCCGGAGATGTTGCGCCGCATACCGGTTCTTGCTGCGAGGTTCGTCGGCCTCCTCACCGATCGTGTCCGCGAGACCACACGCGCCGATCAGCAGCGCGAAAAGCTGGCCTCGCTCGGAAAGCTCTCCGCCGGACTGGCGCACGAATTAAACAACCCTGCGGCGGCGGCCAGACGAGCGGCGGCAGGCATGGGAGAGATCCTGGCCGCCACCCGTGAGACTAACCTCCGTCTGAATCGCTTCCCTTTGACCCCGAAACAGCGGGAAACGATCGCCCAATTCGAGCACGATACCGGGCATCGCCTCGCTACCGCGCCGGTCTCACTCAATTCTCTCGAGCAAAGCGATCGCGAGGAGCAGCTGGCCGCTTGGCTCGAATCCCATGCCGTTATCGACGCCTGGAAGCTGGC
>DATLVQ010000632.1:0-7648 GCA_035577325.1 Bryobacteraceae bacterium
GCTCCATCCTCAGCACCTGCTCAAACAGCCATGGAGCCTCGCCCGATGGATCCTGCGGAAGTCCGAAAGGGAGCCGGAGTTCGATAACGTGCCTTCGTAGCACACTACCGTGGGCGGGCGCCTTTTGTGGATCCGGTTATACCGCTTCGTAAAGTGGTAGCTTACGGAAGAGCGTGGGCCGCGGGCCTGAGAGATATGGAAACAAATGAAACCAAAACCGATAATAATCGCGCTACGTTGTCTGCCTCCCGTTCCGCTTCCGCCGGGCTGAGCCCCGATGCGCCGTTCCGCCTGCCAGAGTCAATCCTAACAGTGACAACGGCGCGCGGGCTCTACGCGCGGGCTCTGCGTAATTTCACAATGAGTACCGCAGGTCCTTCACCCTTATCGGTAGCTTCGCTTCAACTCGGATAGTGTTGCCAGTTGCGCCTGGCCCTCTCTTCTAGCCCTAAAATTGTAACGTTCTCCACACTCCGCGCAGAAGAAAACGACATAAAGCGTCTCCCTGTAGTGCTGCAGGTTTTTGAAGACCAACGGCAAGCTGCGGGAGAAGCGTTGGGGTTACGAGCGGGTGGGGTCATATGGCAACAGCAGGGCGATGTTGCGCTTTACGGCGCCTCCTGAAGTCAAAGGCGTCGCGTTGCTGATCGCGAGCCACCCAGACCGCGCCTCGGAGCAGTGGATGTGGACGCCGGCGATTGGCCGGGAACGCCGCATCGCGCTGCAGGACCGATCCACGCGCTTCTTCGGCACCGATTTCAGCTTTGAAGACATGGAGGAACGCGACCTCGATCAGTTCGATTTCAAGTTGCAGGGCGAGGACAATGTGGGCAGCGCCCAATGTTGGCGGATCGAGGCCACGCCGAATGAGCGGAAGGCATCGCAGTACACGAAGTTGATGATCTGGGTTTCGAAGGACCACTACGTCACGACGCAACTGGATGCGCGTATAAACGACGTTGTGGTGAGACGTTTGAAATACCTCCAGATCGACGAGGTTCACGGGATTTGGAGTGCTCGCGCACTCGATATGGCGGATCTCAGACGCAAGACCCATACACTGCTGCATCTCGACAAACTGGAATACAATTTGCCAATGAGGGACGAAGCTTTCACAGTGCAGGCGCTTCGCCTGGGCCAGTAAGGATGTACCGGGGGTTTTGTCGGGTCTCATAAAAAGGGGTTGAAACCCCCATTTAAGGAACTGTCGCAAACGCGCTGAGTATACTCCGGTAGGGTGAACGAGTGAAGTACAAGCGGCCGTCGCTGTTTCGCGGACGACACTTTCAAGACGAGATCATCGTCCTCTGCCTTCGTTGGTATATGCGCTATTCGCTCAGCTATCGGGACATGGAGAGATGATGGCCCACCGCGGATTCAGCCTGGATCATTCTACGCTCGCTCGCTGGGTTCTGCGCTTTGCGCCAATTCTGAGTCAACGGATTCGCTGTGAAATACGCAGGGCGAACCACTCCTGGCGCGCGCTTCCGAAGGAGTGGAGACACCCCCCGGAACAATTCAAGCAAGTCTGAAACATATTCGCGGATTTCTCTTGATTCTTACGGAAGTAAGGTGCAATACCGAAGCGGTTCTAGTGTTCGATTACTAAAACGAATCGAACAACCATATCTGGAGTAGCCGCGCGGGCGGCGAGTAAATCCCGAATGAGCTCACCATACCTTATCTCTGAGGCCGGAATTTTACTTTACCTTTTGCAGTATTGCTGGTTAGACCTGTATACCGTTAACCTGTCTCTTTCGGTGTCGACGTTTTGCCATCAAATCTGTGAAACGAAACGCCGATGAATGTCTACAGGCGAGCAGAATGGCCTGAATTATCCATGTGAGGACCCCCTGCTGACCGACCCCGTTTCCCAAGAACCCGAATCACTGGTGGACGACGCAGCCCTGCGCAGGGTGGGGAAGCGCGCCGCTGTGATCGACGACGAGGTGGCGCGCCTGCGATTCGTTCGCCGGTCAATCGCTGCGCACGAAGCCGCTGCCAAGCGCCGGGCCAGGCGTTCTCAGGCGGTGCGTGAAGCCTCCCGCCGCCGGTTCTATCTGTCGATCCGCATCCTCTTCATCGCGATGCTGTCTGCCGTAGCGGTGGTCCCTCAAGCGCCCCACCGCTTGCCGCTTGGCAATCTGCCGCTCGCAGTTCCGCGCCAGATCGCGCCCGAAGTTTCCGGCCCCCGAGTCTCGGTGGTAGCGCGTCAGGCTTCGGTCGAGATCTACAGCAATGGACTCCGCGTGGATAACGAATTTCTTACCACCACTCGAGCGCGCTCGTTCCACCCGTTTGACCGGAAGAGGTGGCGTGCATCGGCCACCGAATCCCAGCCCGCGGGAATTGTCTTTCACACCACCGAGAGCCGTATGGCGCCGTTTGAGCCCAACCAGAATTCACGCCTGCAGCGTAATGAGCGCAATCTACTCTCTTACATCGCGCAGCATCACTTTTATCACTTCCTGATAGACCGGTTCGGCCGGGTTTTTCGCGTTGTGGCAGAGACGGACTACGCCAACCATGCCGGGCAGTCCATTTGGGCCGACGAAAAGGATATTTACTGGGGGCTGAACCAGAGCTTTCTCGGTGTGGCCTTGGAAGCGCAGACAGAAACACAAACTGGTGACTCCAGTGATATTGCTACGCGGGCGCAGATCGATGCCGCGCGCGTGCTCACCGAAATGTTGCGGGCGAAGTACCACATCGCCGCGATTAATTGCGTAACGCACGCGCAGGTCTCGGTGAACCCGCAGACCATGCGCCTGGGGTACCACACCGATTGGGCCACCAACTTCCCGTTCCGTGAAGTCGGGTTACTCGACGGGTACGACACACCCATCGCCGCCTTGACTCTGTTTGGGTTCGACTACGATACCGCATTCCTGCACGCCAACGGACGGCGCGTCTGGCAGGGCCTCGTCACGGCCCAGGAACAGCTCGTCCGCGACGCGGCCGCTCATGGCACCACCATAAATCTGTACCAGCGGACACTCCACCAGAGATTTAACGCCTGGAAGTCCGAACAGGATAGCGTAGCCCAGGAAGACGCGGCTGCTGATCGGCCGTAGTGGGTTGCCAAACTTGGTATCGCTACGCCGTGACACTGAGCACCGTTCCAGACATAAGTCGCGGCACACACAACAGCTCGTATCGTGCCCGTGTGAGACGCGGCTTCTCGAATTTCTCAGCAAACCCCCAAGGCAGTTCGCCCCACTCCAGCCTCTTCAGCGAAAGGAGACTACCGGGTGACTGGCTTACGCCTCACACAATGTGGCGATGACCGTGCCCTTGGCAGTTGAGTGCAAGGGGTCGGCGGCGGTGCGGATTTGGGCAAGCTCGATCGGGAAGTCGGAGGCACGGAGAGCCTTCTCGAAGCGCTCCCGGAATCCTGGAGGCATCGTCGTCCCGCCGCTTAGCAGCATCGGCACCGGCTGTTTGAGTTTGGGCAGCTTTGAAGTATTGGAGAAGGCGTCGTGCATAGACTTGACGAGCGACTGGATGACGTCGTCGTAGTAAACACTCAACGCGTGATAGGTCTTATTTTCAAAGAATCCATTGAAGCGAAATCCCCTCTCCTTCTCCACCCGGACGCTCGTGGCCAGATCACTGATAGCGGCAGCAGAGTTGGCATCGATGTAATCGCCGCCCTTCGGGACACTGAAGCTGATCACCGGAACCGAGAGATACGCAAGGCAAACGTTGCACATACCGCCGCCGCAACTAACGCCGATTCCGGTGAAGTTGGAATCTCCTAATTCGCCATATACCACCGCCAGTCCTTCGGTAATGCTCTTCGGATCGTAACCCAGCTCGCATAGAACCTCCCGAAGTGTGGTTTCGTGGAAAGTGAATTTGTCATCAGCCACGCCGGCGGCCGGCGCGGGAACGCTGAAATACATCCGCTGTCCGGGTTTCTTGGCGCGGCCGAGTAGGCGCGTGATAATCTGCCGGATGACCAGCAGGCCGTCGGACTCGCTCGGGTTCAGAATGCCATCCATCATGGGGCGTCGGGTTTCGACATGAAATAGCTCGGCAAATTGTTGGGATTCATTGCCGAATACCAGAATCTCCTTGCCTTTGACAGCGTGATTGATGTTTTCTTTGGTCATCAAACTCTCGGCAAGCTTGGTGTAAGGGATGCTGACAAAAGCGTTGAGCTCCCGTTCGTATTGAAAGTTCTCTTCGGAGTATCGCGCGGCAACGATGTGGCTGGTGCCAATGTCGAGACCGAGCACGGATGATTGTTCTGTCGTCTTCATAAATTCTCCACCACCTCTTCTAAGTGCGGGTTCTGTACGCCTAGCGAGTTGAGTATTCGAAGGAGAGATCCTTCGCATCGGGCTTGTACTCGTATAAACGAGAGTCCAACTCTTCAAGTTTCGTTTGCAAGGGCGAGGACCGGCTGATCAGGTGCAACGTCAACCACCGCCAATAATCCAATCGCAATTGCAATCATCATCGTCCTTTAGCTCCGATCCACAAATGTTGGATCGTTGTAGGAAGCGGCCAGTTCACGAAACGCGGCCATCCGATCAGCTGGCGGCTTACCGTCGCTCGTGTAGGCGCCGCCCTGCTTGAGAAACAATGCTACGGTAGCGGCGATCCGTTGGGCTTCGTACTCATTCCTCGCCTGCCACTTGCGGAAGTTCTCCTTCTCGCGGGCCAGTTCGTCGAGGTTGTCAGAAATTCGCGCTGCGTACTCGGCAGCCGCACGTTCCGCTTCCGCCTGGATGGTGACATTTTCCTGCGCCTTGCGCGCCTCGTACTCTTCGAAATGTTTGCACTGGATGGCTTCATGAGATGTGATGGCATGCTGGCGGAGGGTCGCATCATGCAGCACTTCATCCATCTGCACGCCAGCGGCTTCGAGAGCCATCAGCAGCGCGGAGCGCTTCGTCTCCGTTGGCAGGCTCTTGATGTGCTCGCTTAGCAGCATCTCGATGACCTTTTTAATGGTGTAGCCAAGGCGAGGATCCTTGATGCCCGCCGAGCGGTAGATCTCTTCTAAAGCCGGCAAGTCCATGCGAGAAGCCGCGAATCGGTTACCTGACGAGTGCGTGAAAGGCACAGGGCTTTCCGGCGATGCCTCAGATTGCCGGCCGCTGGTAGGCTTCGGCGCGTCGTTGATGTGGTCACTTGAGTTATCCCGGCCGCGCCAGGATGAAAGCCATTTATTGTGCACTCGATCCTCTGCCTCTCAAGCTTTAATTGGTTTCCCACGACGGTGCCACGCCCTGCACCTTCGGCTAACACCGAAAGATAGGTTAACGGTTTACACGCCTACCAGCAATACTGCAAAAGGTAAAGTAAAATTTCGGTCCCAAAGGTAACAGAGCGCTCTCTGCTGAACTTCTTTGACTAGCTGCCGCCGGCGAGTTCCTGGAGGGCAATGGATTCTCGACTAAGCTTCCCCTGGGTACTTGGAGACTGCGATAGCCCCTAAATCCTCGCTTCTACGACATGAGCCCGCCGGGAAAGCTTTTGAGTACCGCAGAGGATTCAACCGGCCACAAAGCCCCAAAAAAACACCTTTGGATGAATTTCCGGGCGAGGGCAAGCGTTTCGACTTGTAGTCCGGCCTGTCATTGGGCCGGCGGACCTGGCGAAATCAACGTGCAAGCGGACGCTCCGCCCGGACGCGTCGCTCTCTGCAATTGTGCATCTGAATGGGAACGGCAGTGACTATCCCAGGAGGAGCTGGACCGATTCATTGCAACCTTCCCGATAGAGCCAGTGGCCAACAAACGATCAGGGCGATCAGCCGACGGTTGCGCAAGCTGGAGGATCGCTATGGGCTGGCACCTGAGACAGAATTCTCAAAGCGCCTACGCGTGCGGCTTGAGGCGGCATAGCACGCCAGAAATCAGTAACGTATTGCTGACGAAATACAGGGCAAGCGGCGAGCGCCAGCAATGCCGAAACAGAATCCGCGCGCGTGAGCGCCAGAACAAAGACCGACCCTTGATATGCGACAGCGATGCTCAGCGCGACGGCAGCGACGTTGAACATCACCTGCACGAGCCGCAGCCTGGCTCGCCGGATACACTGCATCAAATTCGCTGCTTGCAGCCCATGGTTACGGTTTCCGCCAGCGTGAAGTCCGCGATACCGATCAGAATAAACAGAAAGTTCACTGATATCGTTGCCGGTAATTAAAGGAAGCCGTACTTTCAATGTCGAAGCGAGGGCTGCTAGCAACAAGTAACTGAAGTAGCGCGGCAGATCCGGAAATCAGAGCGGAAGCCCAGGCAGCCCACCAACATAGAAAATTCCAGAATGATGATTTATTGCGACATAGCGTGTGGCGCTGTTGGGCACGGGCTAGTTTTCCCCCAGAGTCAGCACGCTCAAGCTTTGGGCTCGCGTTGTACTTCCCCAGACGACACTGGAGCCCCAAACCACACTGAAGCCACTCTGCGTACTGTCTCCCCAAACAACTGAATCTCCCCAGACCACCGATTGACCGTTGACAGTTGAAATGGAGAACACCGTCGATCCCCAGACTACGGACTGGGCCCAAACCACTGAGCTGCCCCAGACCACAGAGGCGTCGGAAATGACATACACGCTTCCGCTCGCAGAATCGTAGGCCGCGGTCGGCGACTTCGCTGTGAGAGTGGGCGGCACTACATTTGTGTTCAGCAACGCGCCCTCTACGTCTAAGTAGCCCGCCCCAACTGTGAAGATGTCGTAATGGTTAATGTATATCTGCCCGGTAGTCGGATCGGTCGTTGTACTTTCGATGGGAAACGTTTTCGTCGCGCTCTCCATTAACCGCGCCTTAACCGTATCCGGCGTCAACGTGGGATCGGCCTGAATCATGAGCGCAACGGCACCGCTCACTGCCGGCGTGGCCATGCTCGTTCCACTCAGTCGCATGTAGCTTGGTGACAGATTGGATTTCCTAAAGTTCGTAACATATTCGGGCATGTATACATCAGTGGCCGAATATTGCTTTGGAAACTGCGAATACGGAGAAAGCAGCGACACTACCTGATTGCCAGGCGCGACGATGTCTGGCTTCACAACGTAATCAAAGGCGGAAGGACCCTTTGAGCTGTAGCTTGCAACCGTATCGTCACTGCGGGTTGGAGTATTCGCGGTTTTCATTGCGCCGACCGTGATCACATATGGATCGTTGCCGGGCGCAGCAATCGTTCCATAACCATTGGTCCCTGCGCTATCGTTGCGGCCCTGATTGCCGGCCGCAACGACTACTACAATCCCCGCGTTCCATGCCGACTCCACTGCCTGGCAGAGCGGATCAATCTTGTAGCTTTCATAGACTTGCCGGCCGAGTGAAAGGTTGATGACGCGGATGTTGTATTGACTTTTCAAGCTGATGGCGGTCTGGATCGCTGCGATCACGCTACTGTCTGTACCCGCACCATTTTGATCGAGCGCCCGCAGGTTAATAATGTTGGCGTTAGGCGCGATTCCCTTGAAGGTGTGAGAATACTGGTTGCCGAAAGAAAACCAGCCTGCACTCGCAACAATGCCAGCCACATGTGTGCCATGGCCGAAGTAATCGGATGCATCCGAAGTCCCCGGAACGAAGCTCTGGCTGTAAACGATGCGAAGGCCGTAAGCTCCGGTGAGCGCGTTGTACCAGTACAGGTCCCCGACCGGATACACGCCGCTA
>DATLVQ010000633.1:0-5325 GCA_035577325.1 Bryobacteraceae bacterium
GCAGATGGGGAAGGCACGACAATTGGCGCCAGTCTGAATGGCGAAACTCATCGCCGTCGCCGTTGTTGAAGGCTCGGCTTTGCGCAAGTCGCTTTTCTGGCGCCGAATCAAAGCCGGATCAAAACCCCAAGGCGCGACCGACAACCTCAGTTCCGAGTAATCGAGTTACTGGTTGCCTCGATTTAGGATAGAGTTCCGGAGAGAGGTTTCATTCGGGCAAGTGTGCCAATCGCAGTTTGTCTCAGTGGAAGGGTTCACCCCAATCGACTGTGCCCATTTTTGTGCCCACCCCTCGCATAGAAGCATTGCGTGGCGTTGCTAAGGTCGGTTCCCAAAAACACGCGAAGTCTTTGATAACTGGGAGCATTTAGCAACGGGTGGCAATCATTGGGTTCCTTTCGAAAATGGCGGTTTCGCGCCGGTTTTTGCCTCCGGAGCAAAAGGTCGGTGGTTCGAATCCACTCGGGCGTACCAGTCCAAACCTTTCGTTGTTAGCAAGTTGCGGCTATCTGCTCCGTCCTCTCCAAGATTATGCGAATCGGCAGTGTGCCCATTTTTGTACCCACCCTGAGCCTCATGTGCCCTCTCCATAGCTGCTTTTCCTGATTCGAGGCTCGGGTGGACGTACCGTCGCGTTGTACCGAAATCACGATGCCCGGCGAAATAAGCCAACGTGTACGGGTCCATGTGTGACGCCCAGCGCGTCAGGCAGGTATGCCGGAACGTATACGGTGGCAAGTGTTCGAGGCCGGCAAGGGCACAGGCTTTCGCGTGCCGCCTGACAGTGGCCAACCCAGAAAAAGCCAGAGCGCCATCGTACGTTGCTGCATAACGAAGTGTCCTTTCTTGTCTATGAAGCCACGTTTTCGGCCAACAAAAGCAATCGCAAGCCCCTCATGGAATCCGTCTGCATCATCAAACTGTGGTGGAATAACCGCGTTGCCCGTCTTGTCGATGTACCCCCATTTGGGACCGACCTTTACGAGCGCCAAGTCGTCAGAAAAATCCTCCGCACGATCAAACTGAGGGTCAATGATGATTTTTCCGGTCGTGTCGATATAACCAAACTTCCCATGGACTCGAATCAATGCTAGTCCGCAGGAAAAACTGGATGCTTGGTCAAAAGTTACATGGAACGCCCACAGACCGGTCTTGTCGATAAAACCGGACTCCTGGCGTTGAGGCGAGGGCACAAGCTGGGATTCGGCGGCATCCGGACTCTGCGCCGCTGCCGTTGCCGACAGACAAAGAAACAGACCAAAAACAATGGATTTCATTTGAAATACTCCATAGCACGGTGTCTCGATGTAGACCGGTTACGGACGCAAAAACAGTTCTGCACCAACAACACCAAAGACGGTCAACAGAATCAGAACCAGGCGAACTTTTTTTCGGATTGGCCACCTCGTGCCCCTTATCGCAAGAATTTCGTCCAGGGCCATAATGAGCCCGGCCATAATTTGTCCCGCTCCCAAGGCGGCTGAATGTGGTTTGGCTGCTAGACTGATGCCAAAGAACACAAATGTCGCGGCTACCACCCACCTCCCCGGCCCTCCCGGTTTGGCAGAACCAATCCAACTCAGTCTCTCTTGCTCGCGGTCGTCCGTGCCCCGCGGTTCACAATTGATGTTCAGACACCCTCCTTTGTCATCCAGCGCCGACGTCGCGTCACTTACTGCCCAACCCAGGCAATCTTGGGCGGCGATGCGGCCTCGATGCACTAAAGGGCTGAGCTCAAATGGCGGCTTCAGTCCCTTTTTTTATGACCCGACAAAACCATGCGGCTCCTTGCGCACTGAGATTCTTAGACTTTTACTCCATTCGCAGGGCCTGCATCACATCGACGCGGGCGGCGCGAGCCGCAGGGATGAGTGACGCGGTTACAGCGGAAATAAACAGCACGAAGGCCGCGGCGGAAACCGATAGCGCGCCGGGCATTTTAAGATCGGCCAGCAATGACCCGGCCAGTTGCGCGAGCGCATAGCCGCAGGCCAAACCCGCCGCCAGCCCCACTAGAGCCATAGCCGCACCTTCGGCCATGACGCGCAGCAGCAGTTGCCGCGGCGCGGAACCGACCGCCAGGCGGATGCCAAACTCCCTGGTGCGCCCGCTGACCGAAAATGCGAGCACGCCCGCAACGCCGACGATCGCGATCAGGAGCGCGACTCCGGCGAAAACTCCGAACACTACGGCATTCAGCCGTTCGGGCGAGAGCACATCGGCGCGGACGTCGGCGAGCGTCGCCGCGCGCTCGACGGGCTGGTCGGCCGACATCTGCTGCATGATCCGGGTAATCGGCATCACCAGCGTATATGGATCGGAGAGCACGTGAACGAACAGGCGGCCTCCGCCGATAACGGCCTCCTGATCGAAAGGCCGGTATACAGTGAGGGTCGGCTGGGGCACAACGTTCACATCGTCTACATCGGGCACAACGCCGATGATGCGCAGGGATGCGGCGCTGATCACAGCCCGCGGAGGTCTTGCGGCTGGGACAGCTTTCAGGATCGGGTCGGTCCACATCACGTGATGGTTCAAGGGATCACGTCCTGGAAACAGCTGTTGCGCGGCGCTCCGGCTGATAATGGCAACGGGCTCGCTCGCGGAGCGGTCGCCATCGTTGAAATCCCGCCCTTCGAGGATGCGCAGGCCGAGTGTGGCGAAAAATCCGGGCGAGACGACACGAATCGCCGCACGGGGATGTTCCTCGCCCGGCGCCGGAATCCGCCCGTCAACGGCAAGTTCCAGTGCGAAATCCCCGGCGGCGGTGTCCCTCCAAGGGACCATGGTGCCGATGGCAACATTTTGAACGGCCGGCAGCTGGCGAATGCGCCCGGTCGCCTCCCGGTAAAATTCCACGATCTGAGCGGGCGTCCTGCCCAAATGCAGCACAGGCACGTTCAAGGCGAGCACGTTGCGGATGTTGAAATTGGTCTGCGCGGCCTCGAGGGACAGCAAAGTCTTCACCGTAGCGCCGGCGGATGCCACCAGGACGAAAGAGGCGGCGATCTGGACAATTGCAAAGACGCGCAATTTCCGGTTGGCGGCGCCGGTAACGCGAGTGCTGGCGGTGGCCAGACCGAATCCCTGAGCGCCCCCCGACGATGGCAGGCGCGGGACGAATGCCAGAAGACCGGCGGCGACGATCGCCAGCCCCGCTCCGACCCAGAGCATGTCTGGATCGAGCCTGAGATCGAGAGCCCGAACCGAGTACCGGGAAACGTAACGAGCCAGCACAGCAACCATGGGACTCGCGATCAGAACTCCGAGCATCGCGCCGGCGACACAGAGCATCAGGCTTTCGGCGAGCAGGGTGCGTCGCAAAGCGCCGGCACTGGCCCCCAGCGCCGCGCGGATACCCAGTTCGGATTCGCGGCGGATGGTCCGGGCCAGAATCAAATTGGCGGCGTTGGAGCAGGCGATGACGAATACCAGAACCGAGGAGGCCATCAGGACCCAAAGGATGGTCCGCGCTCCTGACGTCAGCTCGTCGCGCAGTTTCAGCGCATTGATGCGGAAATCGGATTTGACAGGATAGTCTTCGGGATGCTCACGCTTGATGGCGCCGTATACCGTGCGCAATTCGGCGCGGGCGGTTTTCAAATCGGCGCCGGGCACAAGGCGGGCGAAGAGCTCCGTCATCCTGTGAATGCGGTTGGTAACCATGGTTGCGGACAGGTGATGCGCGCTGGTGACCATATTGGCGATGATTTCGGTGTCCTGCGGATAAGGGACGCACGGCTCGAGCACGCCGATGACGGTAGCGCTGCGCGGATCGAAGGAATCCAGCCGGACGGACTTGCCGATCACATTGGGATCGCTGTGCAGAGTTGTCGACCAGAATCGATAAGTCAACACGACAGCGCCTGCGGCCTTGGGGCCGTCATCTCTAGTGTCCACCAGGCGGCCGAGCACCGGACGCAGACCCATGGCGGCAAAGTACGATCCGTTCACCACGCCTGCTCTGACCGTGCGAGGTCCTCCGAGGCCCACCATCGTGAACTCCAGGCTGGAAAACTCGCCGAAGGAATTGAGCGTTTTTACGCGGGCGCGCAGATCGGCGATCTCCGGCACCGAGAAGGCCGTGTCTTCGCCGCCCATGCCTTTCGAGCTCTGCCGGATATAGATGAGGTGGTCCTCGTCGCGATTGACCAGAGGGCGCAGCAACACGGCACGCACCAGGCTGAACATGGCGGCATTGGCGCCGATGCCCAGAGCCATGGTCGCGATCACGGTCAGCGTAAGCCCTTTGGCGCGCCACAAGGAGCGGGCGCCGATTTTAAGATCGTGCAAGAAAGAAAGCAGGGTTTCGGTCATGCGGTTACCTCTTAATGGATCACTGCGACTGTCTTTTTTGCAAGTCAGTCGCCCCGGTGCGGTTTGCAGCACACCAACAGCACACAGGCACTCTTGTACTTTGCTGGCAAGTCATCGATGGCTGGCGAGACTGTTGGCTCGGCGGCTGGGATCGGTGCCGCATCTGCTTCGTCGTCATGGTGGAGAGACGGTACGGCTACCAGGTCGCGTTTTCGACGGGCTGGCAGATGCCAGTGGGATTGTTATTGCGCCGGCGAATGAAACGCGTCAGCGCCTGCAGCAATTGCGAGAAACGGTGGACGGAAAGATTGTCCTGAGCCGGAGTAAGCCAAGTGTTGTTGATTTCGAGCTGCACGGTCGGAACACCGGGGCCGGAAGCGTATTTGGTGATGGTCTGATTCTTGGCGGCTGGGAAGTAATTGTTGGAGAGGTTTTCGAGGCCTTCCTGCCGCAATGCGTCACTTAAACCTCGACCGAAGGAGTATAGGCTCGAATTTTCATGGATCGATTACCATCACGCGTTAGCAGTTCAATGGCAACACACGGCAGGAAATCGTCGGCGAGAATTATTTGATTTTTTGCCAAACAGAACGCTCTCGGAAGGAACAAACCGTCCCTGCGGTGCGTTTCTCTGACAAGGTGCAAGTGGCCAAGACACCGATATTCCGCCCGACCGCATCGTTTTGGGAAGCCAACCGCATCGCCCTTGACTCGCTCTGGAAAAATAAGCTGCGTACCTTCTTGACGCTGCTAGGAATCATCCTCGCTACGGCCACACTGATTACCGTAACCGCGTTCATCCATGGCATGAATCTCTATATTGCCGAAAAAGTCTCGGACATGGGCGCCGACGGATTCCGCATCGTCCGCATGGCCTGGTTTGGCCCATGGGACCCCAAGAAGTTCTACGAAATGATGAAGCGGAATCCGGAGATCAAGCGCGACGAATACGAATTCGTAAAGCACCAGGCCACCCTCGTAAAAGACCTAGGCATGTCGGCCGAAAGG
>DATLVQ010000634.1:0-5215 GCA_035577325.1 Bryobacteraceae bacterium
AAGCCACGCGCGTCCATGCGACGGTTGAGGCGGCGCCGATGGAGAAGACGCAGGGAGCGCCCATCAGAAAGCCTACGCTGGCAACCCAAAACCTGCTGGCCTTGGTGTGCCGGCTGCCGTAGTCCGCAAGGGCGCCGCCCAACAAGAGCCCGGATGCGGTGCCGATTTGGGGAAACACGCTGGCCTCCAAGCCGGCTCGTGCCATTCCGAGCGCGAATTTGTCGTAGAGAAACGTGGGCAGCCAGGTGTAGACGAGAAACAGCCCAAACGTTCCGATCGCAACGAAGACCGTAACAACCCGCAAGCTTGGATTCCGGAACAAGCCAAAGAAGGTGCTCAGGCTTGTTTTCTCGCTTACCTTGCCGATCGTAATTTTGTCCGGCAACGTCCCAAGAAACGTCCACAACGGCCACGCAAATAAAATTCCCGTTAGGCCTAATAAAACAAACGATGCTCGCCAGTGGAATCGCTCGGCGATGTAACCGCTCAGCGAACCACCGAGCGCAACTCCGATAAGCTGGCTGGTTCCGAAAATGCTAATCGCCTTCGATCGCGTGGCGGGACCGTGTGCATTGGCCATCAGGGCGTAGCCGGCCGGCATGAACATGGACTCGGAAACCCCAAGGAGTGCCCGGCAGGCGAGCAGAGACGCACCATTGGGTGAAAGCCCCGAGAGCACCGTAAAAGTGCTCCAAATCCCCAAGCTTGCAGTCACCAGTACTCGCTTTGAATACCGGTCGCCAAAAACACCCGCCAGCGGAGAACACAGTCCGTATACCCACAGGAACAGAGCGCCTGTCAGTCCGACCACGGCATCGCTGTATCCGAATTCCTTCTGTAGAGCGGGGAAAAGAGTATAAACGACTTGGCGGTCCGCGTGGTTGAGCAGATAGGCGAACCACAGAAACGCGATCAGCAACCAGGCGGGATTTAGGCTCGCGAAGCGGCGCGTCATCGAAGAAGGGACTCTAGCACAATCGTCAATGAGATGGCGCCGCGCCGTTTTTCAATTGCCTGAAGCGGTCAAATTCCTGCTGTGCCAGTTCTGCCTGCCCCGTATCGCGGTACAGTTGCCCCAGCAGGTAATGCCCATCCGCGAATTTCGCGTCAAGTTCCACGCAGCGCCGGGCCGCGGAGAGGGCTTTGACGGTTTGACCGTCGGCTTTGTAGGCTTTCGCCAGGCCATACTGGATCGCCGGCATCTGCGGCGCCTGTTTCGAGGCAATCAGGAATTCATCCGCGGCTTTGTGATATTCATTGAGCCGCAGCAGCGTCTCCCCAAGCTCCATGCGAGCCTGGGCATTGCCCGGGTAGAACTTGATTTCGGTGTTCAGCTCCTCCAATGCTTTGGTCTGCTCCCCGCTGTTGATGTAAACCAGGGCGAGGTGATGGTGAACCGCGGGAAAGCGCGGATCTTTTTTCACGATGTAATTCAACTGTTCCAGCGTCAGCTCGACGAAGTTGGGAATTTGCAGCTCGTGATAGGCAAATACGTACGTCCGCGCGAGCATAAAGCGCGCCATGAGATTCTCGGGATCGAGTTGCACCGCGCGTTTCAAGACCGGCTGCGCATCCACATACTTTCTTTCCTGATGGAGCAGGTACCCGAGATCGTATTGATAAGCCGCCTGATTCGGCGCAAGCGCGGCCGCGTTCCGGAGATTCATTTCAGCGCCGTCTAACTGCTGGAGCGCCGCCAAAATCAATCCGCGCAAATGGACGGAAGCGGCCTTCCCCCCATCCTCTCGCACCGCCTCTTCCGCCGGAGCCAACGCCTCCTGATACTGCTTCTTCTGGTACTTTTCAAGAGCCTGTTCATACGAAGTCTTTTGATCGAAAGCCGAGGACAACCGCACTTCGACGCTCGTGACGGCTAGGGCCAGAAGACAATGGAACAAGATTCGCATCATGCTGCGGTTGTCTTATCTTCTCACCGCCCAAAGTCACGTGACGCGATAGCGCTTCAGCTTGGCCTCGTCCAGCTCCACACCAAGACCGGGCCGTTCGAAAGGCGCTGCTCTGCCTGCCTGAATGGGCAGTGGTTCGGCCAGCAGATCGTCTTCGTAGAAGAAGGGAGACAGGATATCGCACGGGAATTCCTCGGCCGCGATGCCGGCCGTTGCCATCGCGATATGGATCATGGCGGCACTGGCAATTCCCATCTCGAGATTGCTGCCGACCGTGCAGACCAGGCCCGCCGCTTCGGCGACAGCCGCAACCTTTCTCGCCATCCCCAGGCCGCCGCCCTTACCAACATAGATCGAAAGCACGTCCGCCGCGCCGGCACGCGCCAGGTTCATCGCGTCCTGCACGGTATTCACGCTCTCATCCGCCATCACTGGAATATCTACGTGGTTCCTGACGTCTGCCATCCAGGTCACGTCCACAGGTGGAACAGGCTGTTCGGCAAAGTAGATGCCGAACTCCTGCATCCGGCGGATCGTTTGGATGGCCACTCGCGGCGACCAGCCACCGTTCGCGTCCACTCCTAATCGCACCTTTGGGCCAATGGCCTCGCGGACGGCCCGGACCCGCGCCACATCGCCCTCAGGCTCAATTCCCACTTTCACCTTCATGGTCTGGAATCCCTGGCCAACGGCCCAGGCAGCCAGTTCCGCTGCTTTATCCGGCTCGAGTCCCGACACGGAGAACTTGGTTGAGACAAACTCCCGAACCGGACCCCCAAACAGGCGGTATAGCGGCAGCCCGGCGACCTTTCCCAGTATGTCCCATAGCGCCATCTCCACCCCTGCTTTAGTGAAGGGATTAACCGCCACGCAGCGGCGTAGTTTCGCTGTAAGCCGCTCGATGTGCGTGGGATCCTCGCCCCGCAGCATGGGCGCAATAAAGTCTCTGATGAAGTGATCGGCCGTAACTTGATCTTCGCCGCTCCAGATTGGAGTACAAGAAACCTCCCCTAAACCGGAGATGCCTTCGTCAGTGTGGATCTTGAGAAGCAGAAACGGCGACGTGGTATGAGCGCCGAGCGATCCTCTGACAGCCCGCTTCGGATGGATCGGCATCTGAACGGGTATTGTATCGATGTGAGTGATCTTCACGGATGGTTAGATTGTGCCGTGAAAGCGCGGGCTTGTCCATAGAATCAGGACTATGGACAAGCCTCGTTAAACGGGACTGCGGAGCTTCAGAAAATCACTTTGAGCGCGATTTGCATCACTCGGGCATCCCCGGCGGAGAAGATCTGTCCCGTTGAGCCCTGACCGATTGAAGTGTTGGGGTCACCCAGGTTGACGTGGTTGAACGCGTTAAACGCCTCCCAGCGGAACTGAGCGTACCTCTTCTCCCCGAACGGAAATTTCTTCATCAGGGCAAGATTGACGACGTGCGAGCCTGGTCCATCCAGGATTCCGATACCTGAATTGCCGAACAGGTACGGGCCCGGGGTGGAGAATGCGCTGGGATTGAACCAGAGGCTGGCGTTCGGATTCGAAACGGACGGATTTCCGACCAGATTGGGACGAGTCCCCCATCCATTTCCGAGAGCGGCACCTGGCGCGCTGAAAGTCAGCGGGTCTCCCGAAGAAAACAGATAGATACCGGAGAACTCCCATCCGCCGACCACGAGGTCTGCCGCTCGATTCATATTCGAGCCCAGTTTGTGCCCACGCCCGATGGGAACTTCCCATACGGCGTTAGTGGCCAGAATATGGGTGTGATCGTAGCTCGCGCGTCCGCGGTTGTAGCCCGCCGGAGCAAACGGTGTCGGCGTGGACCAGACGCTATCGCCGCCGCCGTCCGAAATGTTCTTTGAAAATGCATACGAAAGCATGAAGGAGAGGCCCTCGGAGAATCTCCGCTCGATCTTCAACTGCCCCGAGTTGTAGTGATTAGCCCCCGTATTCTTGTACAGATCGATGCTGCCGAAGATCGGGTACGGCTTGGAGGCCTGGAGGTCCGTATATAAACCCGGCGGCACGTTATTTAGCGAGTTGTCGGTGACCAGGTCAGCCCCGGAACTTCCCACGTACGACACTGTTGCCGCAGTCTTAAATGGCAGAGTCTTCTGAACGGATATGTTCCATTCGTAGTCCTTCATCGGCTTGACGTCGTAAGCGGCGGCGCCGACCGACGATGCCGTAAAGGAATTCGGATTCACCGGCCAAGCAGTCTCCCAACGCTGGAGCTGCGCGGGGCTCCAGCTTTGGGCTTCGTAGGTCCAATAGGGAGGCGATATGATCTGTGACGCGGTAATGTTACCGCGATAGCTGCTGGTGAAGATCCCGTAGCCCGCACGGACCACCAGATCTCCGCCTTTGAGCGGCCGCCAGGCGACTCCGAGCCGCGGAGAAGCGTAACCGTTGGGTATAAAAAGGCCTGCGGGAACGTGTGCGTCGGCCGCGGAGACCCACTGCCCTTGGGTGGCGGCAGCCAGGAAGGGGGCAACCGGTTGCGCGGCCAGGTCAACTTTGCCATTACTCGTTCCGGCGATCGCTTTGCCGAGCTTAGGATCGAACGTCCCGCCAGCGCCTCGGATGAGAGATTTCGCAAACCAATGGTCCCAACGTATGCCGAGCTCCACAGTCAATTGCGAACTCACTTTCCAGGAATCGTCCACGAAGAACGCGCCATAGGGATTCGACTTCATCCCAAAGGTGTGAATCGGGTAGTTTCTCAGGCTGCTATCCGTGTAGCCCAACAGGTAATCGGCGAATCCGTCACCGGTGTACTGTGCGTTGAAATCGAAGACGCCCTTGGAGCAGCACGAGCCATGAGCGGCCAGCAGGTACAGGTGATCATATTGATAACCGGTCACGATGGTGTGCTTGCCCCAGACCTTACTAAGGCTGACGTTGCCGTTAATGCTTTGTTGCTTGAAGATGGCCGGATCGCCCCATCCATTCCTCGAATTAATCCCAGAATAGCCCGCAAAGGAGATAACATCGGGAAGGCCGATCCATTGTTCGCGGCCTGCAGTCTGGAAGCCCTGGATGCCCGCATCCGCAGTGAGATTCTCCTTACCGATCTCCGTACACGGGCCGCTCCCCGCCTTGCAAGTCGGAGTGCTGGTATTCACGGTGTTTACCGTGCCGATACTTAGGTTGAGCAGGGTGGTGGGAGTGATGGTATAGTCGTAGTTCAAACCAGTGCTGTAGGAATGAGTGTCCTCCGTGGCGGTGCTGCTCGGCAAATAACCCACCAGACTCTGGGGAGTGTCAAGATGGAGAATCCGCCAGTAGATCCTCTGGTTTTGAGT
>DATLVQ010000635.1:0-5925 GCA_035577325.1 Bryobacteraceae bacterium
TTTTCGCCCTCCGACGCGATCCCGAGCACTCCTATAATCCTCTTGGGTCATTTCGGTTGATGGATCGCCTGACGTATATGCATACCGATTCCAACTCTCTCGATTCCGCGGCCCGCCTCTCGCCATGTACGGGTCCGCCGACATAAACCTGCCGAGTCGCTCGAATAGTAGCGGTTGCGCGCGTAAGCCAGCAGGCTGGTGCCATCGCGGTAGTAGGTCGCGAACTGTCGAAGTCGTTGAACTCGAGTTCTGCGCTTCCCGCTTACGGATAATAGCCCCCTGATCCCACCACGAGCCCAGCCGGTCCTGACTCTCGGTCAAGATGCGAGCTCCCAAGCATGCGCTCCGCCGATACTCCGTCCCGCCCGAGATCGGCGCAAATGCCGCCATCCGGTTCTGTACGTCGTAACCGGCGCCGAACCCGGACCTTCGGCTAAATTTCCGGCGGCGTCATAGGCTGTATCCCGACGAGTTCGATGGGCTGGTTGATCGCAACATTCACGGTCAGCTGGAGCGCCGGCGCATGCTGTCGAACGTGAGTTCAATTAGGGCAGGGTTCACGCTCACGCGCAGAAATACGCCGGCGCTAAGGTGACTCTTGCGCCGGCTGCGGCGGGTACCGCACACTGGAGAGTGATGTCCGCCAAAGTACGCAAAGCCGTATTTCCCGCAGCGGGTCTCGGCACCCGCTTCCTGCCCGCCACCAAAGCACAACCCAAGGAAATGCTGCCGCTGGTGGACAAGCCGCTCATCCAGTACGGCGTGGAGGAGGCACTGCATTCGGGCATTCAGAACATCATCATCGTGACCGGGCGCGGCAAATCGGCCATCGAAGACCATTTCGACGTGAGCTTCGAACTCGAATACCAGCTGGAGAGCCACAATAAGAAAGAGCTGCTGGCCATCGTGCGCAGCGTGTCGGACATGATCGACGTGTCCTACATCCGCCAAAAGGAGGCGCTGGGCCTGGGACACGCGGTTCTGCGCGCCCGCGAGCTGGTGGGCCCGGAACCGTTCGCCGTGGTGCTGGCCGATGACGTGATCGACGCCGAGACGCCCTGCATTCGCCAGTTGCTGGATATCTATGAGTTTTTCAGTGCGCCGGTGCTCGCCGTTATGGAAGTGCCACGCGAGCAGATTTCAGCGTATGGCGTGGTGGACGCCGAGCCGGTCAACCACAACGGCCGGAAGGACCGGGTCTTCCGCATCCGGGACCTGGTTGAAAAGCCCAAAGCGGCGGATGCGCCTTCGAATCTCGCCATCATCGGACGCTACGTGCTGACGCCCGAGATTTTCGATTCCATCCAGGCCATCGAGCCGGGCGCGGGCGCGGAAATTCAACTCACCGACGCGCTCAAACATTTGCTGCACATTCGCCCCATCTATGCTTACCGGTTTGAGGGCAACCGCTACGATGCGGGTGACAAGCTCGGTTTCCTGAAAGCCACGGTCGAGTTCGCGCTGCGGCGCCACGATCTGGGCGCGGCGTTTCGCGAATATCTGAAAAGTCTGCAATTATAGACCGGCCGGGGGTCTGGATGTCCGATTTGGCGATCGGTCGCCCCGGCGTTTCAGCGTTTGTTTTCTCTCTCGATGCCGTTTAACTCCTCGATCTCGCGTTGGAGTTGGCGTTGCTGCCGGATCCGGAGGATGAAGAACCCTCCTATCCAGAGTGCAAGAAGCGTGAGGAACGGCAACATATTTCGAAATGCGCCTCGTTTCTTGATGCCGCCCGTCACTATCGGCAGAAGTAAAGCAGCAACCGCAAGGAGCACCGGCCCAAAGGACCATTGCAGAACGCGGCGAAACAGGTGGCGCCGCCGTTCGATCTCGCGCCGGTAAAACTCAAGACCAGCGGTCAAAGCCGCGTCTCCAGGGAGTGTCGCGGACCACATTCCCCGATGGAGGCAAAATTGGCCGGCCAGGGCCCAGGCGAGGGCGAGCCCGAATGCGACTCGCTGTAACGGGTCGTCGAAGATTACGGCGCCGAGGGTGGAGAACACGCCGACCGCCAGCGGCGTGGCGATGTTCCCGAGCAGTTCGCGACGCGTTTTTGCATGCAGCGCGCGCTTTTCGTCGAATTGTTTCCAATGTCATGGCAGATGGCTCTACTGACTGGTTTTGCCAGACCGTTCTTCGTTTCCATAGGGAGGCATACTGTCCTCCTTCGCGAAACTGCCGCGCCAGGATGTTCTTGACCCGATGTACCCTCATGGCGACGTTTGCGGGCGAGAGCCCGGTGATTTCTCCAATGGATGCTGCGTCCATGTCTTCGAGATAAGAGACGATTACCTGGCGATCCAGCGGTTTGAGCTGCTGAATTAACATCGACAGCGCTCCAGATTGATGCGGTGGTCGGCGGCGAATTGGCCCCGAGATTTGTCGGGGAGGGCTTCGAGTTCCTCCAGATTTACGAGCCTTGAAAACGTCCGCTGCTCGCGCAGAACATGCGAAGCGGCGACATGGTGAGCCACTGCGATAGACCCAGGTGCGCGTGGAACAGCGGGCATCAAACGGATGGAAGCTCCGCCACAATTGAAAATGAATCTCCTGGATCAGGTCGCGGCGCTTTTCTGGGTCAACCTCGTACGCGCGGGCGAGGCGTTCGAGCGCCGACGCGTATTGGTTCGCCGCATCCCTGTACAGGCGATCCTGGCTCGCTTCGCCGACGGCGATAGATTCACTTCCTCCCACACTGAGGTAGTCGTTGAGCGCAGACGTTTCTAACAGATCCTAATCGAAATACCTGGGTATTTACGGTTGACAATTCCACCGCACGCGCAAATTCGAGCAAACTTTTTTCTGAACACCACTGTGCAATTATAGTTAGCTTGACCCCTACACATGCGAGCGCTCTGGCAGCGCTCATTCTCGATAGCTTTGCGAATCAACCGCTGACGGACGAATTGCGCAGTCGCCTAGCCGAGCGCGCCGAAGATTTGAAGCTCGACGGGACAAACCCGTTGTTCCGATCGCTGGAGCGCGATCCCGACGATCCAGCAGCATTTTATGTGGCAGCGGATGGCCCTGCGCCCCAGTTATTGCATGTTTCGCGCACGGGCGTTCGAGCGCGGCCTTTTGCTTCGAGCGATCGGGAGAGTGTCCGGTGGTTCGCCGAAAAAGTGAATCGGGCTTTTCTTCCCCGCCCTCAGCACGCGCTGGCGGCGATCGCGGTGGGCAACCGGCACCCGGAAATCAGTTTGCCGGCGGCGTTCCAGGCATTCCGCGAAATTCTCGCAAAGCGCGGCCTGAACCTGGCATCGACGGTACAGCTTTCGGCCACGCGCGAGATGACAACCGATGACGCGATTGCGGCAAGGGACGGAGAAAATCCCACGGCGGCCGGACATACCCGCGTTTCCATCCGTCATCTCTACCACGCGGGTTTGTGGGCGGCGATCCGGTCCGGCTGGCGCGAAGGCTATAACGCCGAGGCCGATCATTTCATCGTGACCGGGAACAATGCGAGCGAAATTGCGCGCTCGGTGGAAGCGGCGAAAGAAGCTATTCGCCACGCCGCCGGGTATACCAAGTTCACCACCGATACGTCGCGCTTGTTCATCCTGGAAGCCGATACCCGTCATCCGGCGGCATGGAGCGACAGCACCGTAGCCGATAGATTCGGTGCGATTTTCTCCGCCGATGAGCGCGCATGGATTTTGGGCGAGTTCGTGCGGCGTGTTGACGTGGAGAGCAACACCTACGATTTCACGCGGGCAGAGGTAATGCGCCTGGCGGTCAAATTCGGCGAAAGCCTCAAACTGAACGAGGAGCTATTCGATTTCATCCGGCAAGCAAAATCTGGCGCGCCGTTTGATTTCGAGCCATCGATTGACGAAGCGGAAACGCTGACCACTCCCAAAGAGTTGTTCTTCTACATGGGCTGGCTGAAGCTCCGGGGGCGGCCGGCGCAACTAGTTCCGCCCAACCTGGGCTTCAAGAAGCGACAGGCGTATCCGGTTCGGATGGAGAGAACACCCGCGACCGGAGTCGGGCTGAGCGACTACGCGCATCACAAGATGTGGCCTGAACTCGCCCCGCGCGTGACGGCGCAGTTTGCAGGCCGGCCGGTGGATGAACTTGCACACCGCGTCCGTGAGCTGGCGGCAGTGGCGCGTCACTTCGATGGCACACTGAGCATTCACTCGGGCAGCGGCAAGCAGGAGGAGGTGCTGGAATCCATCGGCCGGTCGACGGCAGGCCGCGTGAATTACAAAATCTCAGGCGAGTTGCAATTGCAGTTGTTCGATGTGCTTTCGGAGCAACCGGCTGCGTCAGCGTGGCGCGCGCTTTATGAGCGAATGGTGGAAAGATGCAACGAATTCGCGGCGCACGGGGCGTTTGGTGGAGAAAGCCAACTGGCGGAGACGTATCGCGCGATGGGCCGAGGCTCGCATCTGGGCGACGCCGCGCGCGGGCGCGTGGATGGCAATTTGTTTCTGGTTTTCTGGCTAGGCAATCTTGTGGGAAGCCGGGACGCCCGTTCGCCCGATGGCGACCGGCGTTTCTTCAAAGAGAAGCTGGATGAGCTGCCATGCGATTTGATCACGGAAGTGCAGAAGCGGAACACGCGGTACATTGTGTGGCTGGCGGAACATTTAATGGTTTAAACCAACTGCTCCGTTCCATCGCGGTTCGGTGTACATTGATAACCTCATGCAGCTCGAAAACAAAATCGCCATCGTCACCGGTGGGAGCCGCGGGATAGGTAAAGCCATCGCAGCGGCGTTCGCGCGCGAAGGAGCGACGGCGGTCATCTGCGGCCGCAAACAAGAGACGCTCGACACCGTTGCGCGCGAGCTGGGCAGCCGCGTGGTTCCACACGCGTGCCATGTGGGCAAACCGGAAGATCTGGCGCGCCTTGCGGATCGCGTGACGCGGGGCTTTGGGCGCATCGATATTCTGGTGAACAACGCCGCCACCAACGTGGCCCAGGGTCCGTGTCTCGATATCGACGACGGACAGTTCGACAAAATGATCGAGGTGAATCTGAAGAGCGCATTCCGCCTGACCCGCTTGATCGCGCCGGGCATGTGCCAGCGCGGCTCCGGCTCGATCATCAACATTTCTTCCATCTCAGGTCAGCGCGTACAGGCCGAGGGCATGATGTACAGCACGACCAAAGCGGCGTTGATCATGATGACCAAGTGCTATGCGCTCGAACTGGGGCCGAAGGGCGTGCGCGTCAATGCCATTGCGCCCGGCCTGATCCAAACGGTGTTGAGCGAATATTACTGGAAGGACGAAGCGCGCCTGGCCGAGCGTCTGGAACGTCAGCCGATCAAACATCTGGGCCAGCCCGCGGAGATCGCCGAGATCGCGGTGATGCTGGCGAGTGATAGGACATCGTACCTGACGGGGCAAGTGATCACGGTGGATGGCGGCGCGACGCTGGTATGAGGTGCAGAGGCAGGAATGTACTTCTACTGTTTACCGCCTAACGAGGCCTATTTGCCGAATCCCCGGTGTCTTTCGGGTGGCCACCAAACACGTCGAAGGCGAACTTGGGCTGCGATTTGTCACCGGTGATTTTGACTGGGATCTCCGCTCCTCCTTTGCCTGACTTCTTCAGAAAGGGCGAGGCGGCCTTCAGCAAAACCGACAGCCATGGCGAGGCCACCATATGCGAGAGCGATGCGTCGGTGAGGACCTTCCCATCGAACGCGAGCTGGTGACCGTCAAGGCAGTACGTCCCTTTAAGGTTGACGCGCGCACCCGGCAATACATACGCCAAGTTACTGAACTGGACCAGGCCTTCATCCAGGGCGAACGTCCCCGTCATTTGCGAGGTCACATCCGGTGCTCCCACCTTGGCTTGCTTAGGCTCGCCTTGGGCGCGCAGGCTGAGCATGTCGATCTTGTCCTGCAGCTGTGGGTTCGTGAAATGAATGCTCGACAGCGTGAAAGCGCCCTGGAGTTTCATTC
>DATLVQ010000636.1:0-5317 GCA_035577325.1 Bryobacteraceae bacterium
CTCGCCGCCCGACCAAAGCGTCCCGGCCTTCCACTGCATCTCGTAACCCATCACCCCTATTTTAATCCCGCTGACGCTGGTCCCGAAAAATGGCAGTGTGAAGTTCCAACCAAAGTGTAAACCAAATGGCAGCCAGAGGTCGCGGCTTCGCAGGAAGGCATACCCGAAGAGCATCCCGAATCCCGCCGTGTTTACAAGGCCTAAATTCGTCACGTGCGGGTTGCTGGCATGCAGCGCGCCAAACAGCACGCCCACCGGCAGAATCGTCGCATACGGGCCGATACTGCGCAGCAGCACTTGAAAGCCGTAGCCGCGAAACAAGATTTCCTCGCCTGCCGCGCCGAATATCAGGATCACGCTGACAAAGATAAATGTCCCCACCGGCCCTTCGACCCTCGCCCCAGGTTGTATACTGGCCAGTCGCAGGCCAATCGGCCCCGCCAAGACGATGACAGCCGCCGCAATCCCGCCCGCAAGTCCCCACAGCAGGTTGTGCGCCGACGCCCGATTCCAATGAAAACCGATGTCGGCCAGTCTTCGGCCCTCGTAAATCCGTAGCGTCACGGCATTGGCAACCACCGCTCCCACGAAGGTGCCGAGAGCCGAACCAATCCAGATACCGAACACGGTTCCCAGGCCAGCCAGCACGAACAGCCATGATGTCAGAATGAAGAAGAAGATGTAGAGCCCGGCTTGCAGAGCGATCCGCAGTGGATCGGAGTGCGCGGGCATGGTCAATCGGCGGATGTGCGCACGCTGACGCCCCGCGGCGCCACACGAACTGGAAGCACCTTTGCGCCCGCGCCAGTGATAGCCGCAGCCACGCGTTCTTTAGCGCCGCGCTCCACCAGAAAGAAAACGCAGCCGCCTCCGCCCGCGCCGCACACTTTCGCGCCCACCGATCCGGCGCGCCTGGTCACTTCCACCAGCCGGTCGATCAGCGCCGTCGTGATTCCCGGCGCGTTCTTTTTTCGGTTGGTCCACTCCTCGCGTAAGAGGCGCGCCGCTTCTTTCCAGTCGCCGCGCTCCAGGGCCCCGCGCATGCCGATGGCAATGGCCGCGATGTGATCAAAGTTCCGATGCACCGCGCGATCGCCGTCGATGTGCGCCTTCATCACTTCCCAGTTATTGATCCCGGAATTGCGCGGCACGCCGGTATACGCCAGCACAATCCGCTCATTCAGATCTTCCAGATCCACGGCCAGCGCCTTGCGCGTGATCCCGGCTTCGCCCAGCTCGATCACGCTCGCGCCGCCGTACATCGCCGGGTAATAATCCTGCGCGCCAGTGGGCACGCGGATGATCTGCGCCTCGATGTTTTGCGAAATCTCCCGCAGCTTTTCGAGCTTATGCCCCGCGCCCGTCAGTTTGTTCAGGGCCGAAGAGACCGCGATGATCAAGGTGGAAGACCCCGCAATCCCCGCGCCCGCGGGCGCTTCGGAATCCGTGGCCAGCTCAATGCCCGTCTCCGGAGCGAAGAATTTCACCAGATAAGCCAAAAGCGGCAACCTGTACTTCTTCGCTGCCCGCAGCGCATCCAGCGATCTGAAAATTTCTTCCCCGCTCAGATCGCGCGATCGCAGGATGATTTTGCCATCCCGCCGCGTTGCCAGCTTGCAGCTCGCGTACCGGTCGACGGCAAAGTTAACGGTGCATGCGCCCGCGTGAAACAAATACAGCGGCCAGATATCGATGGTGCCGCCAGCGATGTCCACGCGGCACGGCGCTTTAGAAATGATAGCCATGCCAAGGTTCGATTGAAACTATCGAACATAGCACACTGGTACGGCCTCTCCTCTCCGGCCGGTAGACGGCCGCAGTGTAGAGGCGGTGTGAGCCGCGTTCCAGCCCTGCCTCGTGAGACAATGTCGTGGGCTCATTACTCGGCGTTGTGCTGATTGTGATCGGCGCGCGCTTCGTCTTCAGCTATGCAGAGGGATCGGCGCTTGCGCTCGTCGAGAACCGGTCTAATAAACAGTAGCCATCAGTGTTTCAAGTCGGCCAGCGATCGCAGCCCGATGAACAGCGCGACCAGCAGAAACGCGCCACCCGCCGCCAGCGCGGTATTCAGGCTTAGGGCCGTCTGATTGGCGTTGAACGCGGGTATGAACGGCACTACCCACCACGCCATCATTCCGAGTAGCGCCACAATCGCGCCCCAGCCCACGAAGTCTAGAATCTCCGGCACGAACGAGAGCCGCCGCGCCGAAGCCTCGCGCTCTATCCGCCGCTGTACCGTCGCGGCCAACGCAGCCGAAGCCTCACGCCCGCTGAATCGCGCAGTCAGCTCCATATCCACCACGCGTAGCGCTTCCAGGAACTGGCGGCATTCGGCGCATTCGGCCAGATGTGTATCCACGCATGCCCGCGCTTCGCCCTCGATAGCGGCGTACTCGATCAGCCGGTCTTCAAATTCCGGGCAGGCCATCCACTTCGTCCTTCTCATATGTTACCCCGCGCGATGGCCTCCGCCAGTTCCTTGCGCGCGCGATGCAGGTAGACCTTTACCGTTCCCATGGGCCATTCGAGCAGCCGCGCTACCTCTTCGTACGACTTCTCCTCAAGGTAATAGAGGCGCAGCACTTGTTGGTACTTTGACGGCAGCTGCCTGAGAAAGCGCAGCACATCGATGCCTGCTGCCGCGCCGCCCCCCACCGTGAGCCCCGTCTCCTCCGCGATGCGCGCTACGCCCGGTTCCTCCATCGAAACCTCCCGCTTGATGCCGGCTTTCCTCAGTGCCGACAGGCAGGCGTTCCGCGTGATGGCGTAAATCCAGGTCGAGAGCGAGGACTGCCCCCGGTATCCCGGCAGCGCCTTCCAGATGCGGATGAAAACGTCTTGCGCCATATCCTCCGCCGCACCAGCCTCTCCAAGCATCGCGTAAGCCAGCCGGAAGACCTTGTTCTGAAATTCCGGCAGCATCCGGTCAAATGCTTCCCGGTACTGCTTCTGATCGAGGCACGCGTGTATCTCCCGTTCCATGCCCGTCAGCGAGGCCGGTGTGGCATTGATGTTTGAGACCTTGCCGGGCACGCCAAATGTTTCAACCGCCTGTGAAACATTTCCGCCAGCTCCGTGAGTCTCAATGCCAGGAGGAAGGAAAACGATGGGTCCCGAAATAGCGATCATGCTTATGGTGCTGTGCGCCGCTGCTATTATCGTATGGTCACTCGTGCTCCGGTATAAGCGGCACCAGATGCGCCATCAGGAGCGGATGACCGCCATCGAGAAGGGCGCCGATCTGCCCGCCGACCCCCCGGAGAAGCCCCCTGTCCCCTGGAGCCCCCGCGTTTACCTTCTGCGAGGGCTCATCTGGCTCTTCACGGGAGTAGGGCTGAGTGCCTTTCTGCTGGGACTCTCGCTGACCATCGTGAGCCGTCCGGAGAGGTTCGAAGACCGCTTGTGGCGGGCTACGAATCTGCGCCACAACAACGCGACCGAGGAGGAGATCAAACAATACCTGAGTCAGAGTCCGAACTCGGACGCGGGCAGGCAGGAGTTTCCGGCTGGCTTCTCTCTGATCGGCCTGATCCCTATGGGTGTTGGCCTCGCCTATCTGATCTACTACCGCGGTGAAAGCCACCGTCTGCCCGACATTTCGTAGCCCTGGCGGGCATCGAATAAACGCCCGATTGCAACCGCGCGGCCGATCTTCGCATCATAGATCCAGGATGCTTCGGCGCACTTTAATCGGCGGTAGTCTTGGAATCAGTGCTTTAGGGGCTTTCGTGTATCGCGCGGCGCCGGCTTTCTGGCAGCAATACAGCCGCGAGCTCGGACGCCCGATCCTGCCAACGCTGGATCATCCTACGCCACAGCTGTGGCCCGATCACGGCCTGCATGCCGCCTGGTTGGGCCACAGCACGGTCCTGCTGAAAGTGGACGGCCTCTTCATCCTGACCGACCCCGTATTCAGCGACCGCGCCGGCCTGAACTTCGGCCCCATCACGCTGGGCGTCAAACGTCTTACAGCCCCGGCACTCGATGCCACCCACATTCCGCGGCCCGACCTCATTTTGCTCTCCCATGCGCACATGGACCATTTCGATGTTCCCAGCCTGCGCACGCTCGAGCATTCCAGCACCTCCGTTATCACCGCCACCAAGACGTCCGATCTACTGCGCCCCGGCCGTTACAAGAGTGTTCGCGAACTCGGCTGGGGTGAGCGCGCCCGTGTCGGCGCCGCCGCAGTCCAGGCGCTCGAGGTGAATCACTGGGGCGCGCGCATGCGCACCGATACTTATCGCGGATACAACGGCTATGTGATCGAAGCCGGCCGCTATCGCATCCTATTCGGCGGCGACACCGCCGCCACCGATGCGTTTCGCAGCATTCGCACATCCCAGCCCGTGGATCTCGCCGTGATGCCCATCGGTGCGTACAATCCCTGGATTTACTACCATTGCACTCCCGAGCAGGCCTGGCGAATGGGAAATGACGCCGGCGCCGAGTTGTTCGTCCCCGTGCACCACCAGACGTTCCAGCTCAGCCGCGAGCCATTCAGGGAGCCGATCGAGCGTTTCCAGGCAGCCGCCGGCCGCCATACCGATCGCGTGGCCCTCACGCGCATCGGCCAGGAAGTGCACTTGTCGTAGTTGATCCGGCTGTTACCGCGCCGCCCGCTCCACGCCGCCAGGCAGTGTGTTCCCCAGCGCCATCGTGGCTAGCGCTGTGGCCGTCGCCGAGATCCATTGGTCGTGATCGTACGGGAAGCCGCTCTGGAAGTACGGCTGAAATTTCACCGCCCGGCTCTTCACATGCCACGACCCATCCGGTTGCTGCGTCTTCAGCAGGTACGCGGCGCCGCGCCGCCGTGCATCTCCAGTCCCGGCCGCGCCCGATTCGCTGAGCGCATAGACGGCCTGTCCTGTCGAATACGCATCGCTCGCCAGATAGCGGTTCCCCGCCCAGCCGCCGTCAGCGCGCTGCACTTCGAGTAGCGCCTTCGCCGCCGACGCGACCGCTTCCTTCTCCGCCGCCACCCACTTCAACCCCAGTAGCCGCATGGCCAGATCGTCAGTCGTTTTCGCCTTCGTTTCCAGCAGATAATTCCGCGCCCGCGCTATACGCTGATCGAATTCCGCCTTCATCCCGGGAGGGCCATAAAGCTGCAAGAGTCGCGCCCCAATCGCAGCCCTGGCGATGCACCCCTCTGAGATCGGCGAACGCGCAATCGCGCCATAACACCAGGACCCATCCAGCGTCTGCTCCGCCGCGAAGTTCAACACCATTGCATCCGTAATGGTATCTCCTGGATAATCCACCGCCGCGAGACCCAGCAGATACCATTACGGATGCAATGGTGTTGAACTTCGCG
>DATLVQ010000637.1:0-5398 GCA_035577325.1 Bryobacteraceae bacterium
GGCTAGAAGAGACGCTCTTTCTAGCCGGTAACCCTCGGCGGTTGTTGACTTGTCTGCTCGATCACCCTTTGGTTTTCTCACGGACAGACGCTGCAAATGAATCGGGAAACCGTATCGTGGAAGAAATCCTGCATCGGAGAACCACTCTATGACATTTAGGTCAGAAATCGCCTTGATTTGATAACGTATCGAGTTGGCCTTGGCCCGCTCAGCAGCTAGAGTAACTGAGGGAGTCTGCGTGGGGATATCCGCCCAAGCATCACGAAGGGAGCGGTAGTCGATTTGCCATTCATCGCACGCGATGCGGAACTGCCTTTCAGTCTCGTCAACAAACTCTCGCCACGCGTCATCGTTTTCGACAATGCTATCTAGCGGCGTACCTTGGACAACTTGGTGACAGCGTTCCCTGAGGTCATGGAGCGGAGATCGCACAGGCTCCAGGAAGCGAACGAAGTCCTCGGCATTTCCAGCACTCGAAAACGACCACTCTGGCTTGATAGAACTGGTCCACTTTGGAGGGGCGTCAGCCCCGCAAAGTCTTCCCATATTGGAGTAGGCGTCCATTGCGCCGGTTTGACCGGACTGCCGCGGCGCGAAAAACTCGGAAAGGAGCATTGCGTGCAGGTGCCGCTGAACAAAGCGTCGGCGGTCCAGGAACCGAAGAACCACCGGTCGGCGGAGCGGGCGTTTCAGAAAGTCGCGGAACTTAAGGAACACCTCCCGATCGAATGCTCTGTTCCTCGCGAACGTTGCCACGACGGATGAACCGTCCGAGCGTCTTCCCGCACGCCCTGCTCGCTGCATATGATTGGCGCGACTGGGCGGGACGTTACCGAGCACGACCCCATTCAATCCGCCGATATCAATCCCGAGCTCCATCGTCGTGGTGGATGACAAGAGATTCCGTGCGCCATCTCGAAACAGGAACTGTCGACGCTTGTTTTCTTCGGGGCTGAGTTGGGCGGAATGCTCCTCACCCCAGAGTCCCATTGAGAAAATCGGGGATTCGCGAAGTTCCAGCCTGGCACGGTGCCAACGGCGGTCATGGTCAGCCTCAGTGTGCGTGATCTGCTGAAGGTGGCCGAGGCAGCCTCTCAGTGGTGCCCAACCAAGAATCGTCCGCGGCCATAGTGTACCCGTGTCCGGGCATCGGAAAAGCGTGTCTGGAACGCGTAGCCGTAGCCGGTCAAGAAGGATCTGAATGGCTTGGTCGGACTCCTCGCGGCTTACCTCGTGGAGTTCCGAACGGAGCCATGGAAGCTTTTGCTGTGCTGCGAATTCGTATAGCTGCGCAAACGCAGCATCCAACAATTGTGAGGCAGGTAGGTCATGACAGCCGGCCGCAGTAAGTAAGATCTTCGCAAACCAGAGTCGAAATTGGAGCGTAGGACGGCTGTCGTCCCCGATGAATCGGCGCGCCGTCCAACCGTTTTTTGATCGAGTACTCCATCGGCCATACAGCGGCGATTCCTCGTTCCACTGTCGGCCAGGATTCTCCTTCGACCAGTCCACGGCGCGATCCGCTCGCAGAGTATCCAAGAGAGCAGCGAGTATATCGGGCCACACGGCCGCAAGTTTGCCCTGGCTCTCATCGTTCAAATAGCGTCCAGCAAAGCTTGCCGGCAGAGGCAAGTCAGCCAATCCTGGGTAGAAAAGCTCTAGAAGTCCGGCGGCCTCTGTTGATACAGCCGTCCGCAGTGGGTTGTCCAATTCTTGAGCGATCAGCGCCTCGGCGTGAACGGCGACACTTTTCCAGTTGTCCTTCCATTGTTCCTGGCGCCACTCGGAGTGCTTCTCCGCAAGCTCCCGGTCAAGAAGTTCGGAGATACGGGGATCCTCCGCAACAGAACGGGCGAAGTCTGTGAATGAAACTCCAGAGGCGACGTTAGCCAATTGAGCACGAAGATCGACAATATTTCGCTTCGCATCGTCACGATACTGCTGCGGAAGAGTAAGGTCGGCGGCGTCAGCCTCATATTGTTGGATCTTCCGATTGAGGTAGGTGGCCGGCGGAGGCTCGCACTTTGCGACCGTGTTGGCAATAATCGATCGAATGACCCAAGTCTCGTGCTGAGCGGTCAGCAACGGACCCAGTCTTGCCGCCTCCCGCCGAGAATCGCTGAAGCAGAGCAACCGACGACCCTTTCCCGGCTTCCAGTCCCTGGAGACGTCGGCGTACGTGGGCATTCCGTAGAGCACAGTCTCTGTCGCTACGCCCAAAGCGAGGCGCTCGGCTCCCCTCAATGCCTGGATCTGGAGGTCCCGGTCGTCTCCATCATCATCCGCCGACGAACTCCAGCTTGTTCCGCAATGCGGGCATACTTGCTGCGTACACTGCGAGGTGTCGTCACAGGCCGCGCCGTGCTGTGGGCAGGGCGCCCGGAAAAGGCGCGTCCCCGGACCTTTGCCGAAGTATTCGCCAGTTTGGGGATTGACTACGATAACCGAGAGGTCCTTCCCGCCAGAGTCTGCCACCAAATAATACCTGCGCTTGGAGACTTCGGCGAAGTATCCGGCCTCCACCTCACCTGCCTCCGCGTTTTCGTATCCCGCAAGTGCCCATTGACCACAGGCCCTGCAGCGATGGACTGGAAGCGTGATGGCGTTGCAATGGACGCATCTGTCACTGGGCGTCTGAAGACAACCGCAGCCGTCCGCGAGCAGGTGGGGCGGGCCCGAGCAGGCCGTATCGAGGCATGCCGCGAGGCCTTGCGGCGCTCTGACCAGGAAATGCAGCCGGTGGGGCACAAGCGGGGAGTCATTTGACTGGAGGCGGGCCGCCGCCGCCATCCTCAGAAGCAGTATTGTGGCTTCGCGGTGCTCCTTTTCGGCGTCGCCCCAAAGTTTGCGGGCGAGCTCGTCAATTGATTGCAAGTCATTGCCATAAACGAGCTCCGCAAGCCGCCTAACCACCGGAACCTGTTCCAGGGCGAGCTGTAGGAAAGGTGCCAGAAATCCGCCAGCGGAAGCCACAGCCGATGAGACGGCATCGTCCGGTAATAAATTCAGCAGTACTTGCCGGAGGCGGGTATGCGCATCCTGATTGGGTTCGACAAAACCTCCATCGGCAGTCAGAGTTACGATGTCGATTCCCGCGTACTTTGCCAGCAGAGTTGCATCCGGGATTGGAGCGGACTTAAGTTCTCGTGATTCTGGCAGCGGCGCGTTGTCTCCCTTGACGACTTCGACAAGGGTGGGCGGCACGGAAAAAACGGTCGCTGCGAAGCTCTGGAGGTCTCCTTCGGTTCCCCCAAGTGTCGCGGATGTTGCGATGTGAGTAACTTGTTTGGGAGATACCCGGCAGCGATCTCTCACTCTGCGCAGAAGGAGCGTGATCTCGGCGGCGAGCGTACCCGTGTAAAGGTGCGCCTCATCTAGCACGATGTAACGCAGGGCTGGCCCGAAGAACTCCCGATCTTGCGGCCGACAGAGCATGTACTCGAGCATGGAGTAGTTGGTGATGACGATGTCCGGAATGTTGGCCCTCGCCGCCTGTCGGCTTCGGCGGCGGCACGGTTTCCATTTCTCTTCTGACTTCACATCACGGTCGGTCTCCGGTGTTTCGCTGGTGAAGTGGAACAGACTTAGGGTTGTCTGTTCCTTCAGCAGTTCGTAGAGCCGGGTAACTTGATCTGTGACCAACGCGTTCATGGGGTAAAGGATCAGGCAGCGCATGCCACGCTCATTGATGGCGCGCGGGTGCTTCCAAAGTCCCGCGAGAATTGGCAGCAGGAAAGCTTCGGTCTTGCCAGCACCTGTCCCGGCGCTGATCACAAGCGAAGGATTCCCCGCGGATCGCGACTGCCCTTCTTTGCGGAACGCCTCAGCTTGGTGCGCAAACAGTGGGCGTGTTGCAGGGAATCCACCGGTCATATCGAGGTATTGGCAGAGATCCTCTGGAAACAGCCCCTCGACGGCTAGCGATTCCAGCGAATCACCCGAGGGCTTGCTGGGGAAGGCGCCCTGTACCCAGAGTTCACTGACGAGCCCACCGTGCTCACCTGGACCGCGCCAGATTTCGGCCGCCGCATCCGCCAGCGCCGGGTTTCGAAGGTAGTTTTCTGATACAGCGAGGTCAACAAGACGTAGCCTAGTCATTTCTACTAGCCTTAGAGCGTCGATTTGACTCAGAATCTACTCCTTTCCAACAATCGGAGGAGTAACGAGGCAGTGAGAAACTGACGACCTCTCGACCGTTCTCCTAGCCTTCTTAGGGCCGGTTCAGCTTGCCTGTAGTCCGCTGCTTGATCATCCAGGTGAATCCCGAATGCGTTCACGTTCGCCTCTAGTGTCTCCGGCGTGAGCCCAACCAATTTGGCGCAGTCGCGACGATCGGCAATCAAATGGCCGTTGAGCTGTGAAAGGTCGACCACTTCAGACTGTCGCAACAGTGTGGCTGCAACAGCACGCACATATTTCCGGTACTTGTCACCACGGAGCTTGTGTCGTGCAAGGTTGTATGCCAGCGATGGACAGACCTCACCGAGACGCAGCACCGAAGATTTGAAGGCCTCCGCCTCACTCTGGGTTTGGGATTCACTCTCCGGTCGGGGAAATGCTCGCGCTAGTCTGTCCGTCTTAGCTTCGTTCTTCTCGGCGTAGTTCCAGAGGAACGCTCGAATTACCAATTGCAAGTCCTGCTCTGCCTGTCGATGAAGAAGGCTGTATGGAAGAGCCTCATTCCCCAGCCAACCGCTCACGAACTCAGCCGGGGCCCGAGCAATTGCTTCGCCCATTGGTCCCTTGAATGATGGATTCAAGACCGGAAGCTTCAGCCAACGCAGCAGGGCAAACAGCTTGCTTGATGATCCCTGTCGTAGAGCGCGGATCATGGGATCGGTCTTCCAATACGATCCAATCCACGCCCCGCGGTAGGATAGCGCAATAGCTGTAACATTTCCTAGGTCCGGTAGCTTCCAAATAAAACCGTCAGAATCGCTCGATATTGCATGCCCTGTTACGCGGCGAGGATCTTCATGCATGTCAGACCAGACCAGGATTTGGTGATCAGTGGAATGGGGGATCGGTGACCGGAAGTGGATCTCATTGCGAGGCTTTCCAAAAAGCGACCCCACGTAAAGACCCACGCAGCCGCGATCTTCCACAGAACCAACCAGAATGGAGAGAGATTGGTCTTCCGCGCGAACGATCAATGGATCGCCCCAACCATGCAAGTCCCTCAACGGTAGCGTGCGCGAAGTAAGCTTGCCCACCAGACATGGGCCTTCATACAGTTGAGATCCGGCTGTTTCCACGAAGACCCGCGCTCTGCCGGAACCATCAGCGCGATTCATGGGAAGGTCTCGGTTCAAGAGCTTCCACTGGGGTTCCGCGTCAATATTTGAATCGGTTTCGATGCACGCAATTCCGCGGAGATTCAAAGAAAGCTTTGGCATAA
>DATLVQ010000638.1:0-3747 GCA_035577325.1 Bryobacteraceae bacterium
TCACGATATTTGAACCCGAAGTCAGGCGGACCGGTCACGGAAAGGGCGAACGAGACGTACTGGCTCAACTCGGCAGTTTCATTTTTTTGGCGGTGCGCTGCGTAAAACTTCTTGAGGTCCTCGAGGACTGGGGCGCGGGAGTTTTCCAGGGCTTTGCGGATACGTTCGCGCAGGGGATCATTATTGGTTGAGGCAATCTCGGCGTCGTAGCCGGCAGCATTGATCGCAGCCATCACGGTGAACAACGACGGGTTGAAATCCAGTTGGCCTCGCTCAGCGGCACTAAACGGGATCGCCAGTAAACAGGTTAAAAAGGCTGGAAATAAGAATCGGCTCAAACGTTTCTGCCTTGGATGCCTTCAGTTTACCGTATTTTGGCGGCCCGGGGCGCCCGGCGCGGCCCGAAGCGCTTGCCCATGGAGGTCTGTTACTTGATTCATGCCGCAACTCGCGGTCGCGGAAGCGCGTCTTGGGGGCGTATAATTATAAGGAAATTTCAGTTCAACCTGATGGGCGCATCAGCCGCCCGGAGAAGGATCTCGCATATAGATGTCTACAATTGAGGTTTCGGCAACCTCGCCACGCTCGGGCGAGTTTCAGCAACCCATAGTCAACGATTTCAGCATCCAGGTCGCCACAATCAACGGTTCCGGCAGTCAGACCGCGAACAGCGTGCTGATGCGCGCTATTTTCCAGATGGGCATTCCTGTGTCGGGGAAGAATATGTTCCCGTCGAATATCCAGGGGCTGCCTACTTGGTTCACCATCCGCGCCAGCAAGCAAGGGTACATCGGCCGCAAGAAGGAAGTGGATTTTCTCGTTGCCATGAACCCGGAAACAGCACGCGAAGATGTGATGAAGCTCGACAGCGGAGCCGCCGTGGTATACGACGAGCCCCTGAAGTTGAACGCGTTGCGATCTGACCTTCACTTCTACCCTGTGCCGTTCGATAAGCTCGTGGGTCCGGTCTGCCCGGAGGCCAAGCTGCGCAAGTTGGTGCGCAACATGATCTATGACGGCATTGTGGCCAACTTGCTGTCCATCGAGATGGAGGAGGTCCACAGGGCCCTGTTCAAGCAGTTTGGAAAGAAAAAGGCAAAAGCCGCCGAGCTCAATTGGGGCGCCTGCCAAGCCGGCTACGACTACGCCGCCCAAACGTTTACCAAGAGCGATCCTTACCGCGTTCAGCGCATGAACTCTACCGCCGGCAAAATCATCATCGAAGGCAACGCGGCAGCGGCACTGGGGTGCGTGTTCGCGGGGGTCACGGTCGTTACGTGGTATCCCATTACGCCTTCCTCGTCGCTGGTGGAATCCATGATCGGTTATCTCAAACGTTTTCGGATCGACAAGGAAACCGGGAAGTCCACATACGCGGTGGTGCAGGCCGAAGATGAGCTGTCCGCCATCGGCATGGTACTGGGCGCGGGTTGGGCAGGCGCCCGCTCGGCAACCTCGACGGCCGGTCCCGGCATTTCGCTGATGTCCGAATTCGTGGGGCTGGGCTACTATGCCGAGATTCCCGCGGTGATCTTCGATGTCCAGCGCGTGGGCCCGTCAACCGGGTTGCCAACGCGTACAGCGCAGGGCGACATCATTTCGACGGCGCTGCTTTCACACGGCGATACGAAGCATCCCCTGCTGTTTCCGCGCTCTCCTGAAGAGTGCTTCAGCATGGCGATTGAAGCGTTCGACTTTGCGGAGCAGTTCCAGACCCCGGTGTTCGTCATGATCGACCTCGACCTGGGTATGAACAACTGGATGGCCGATGCGTTTGAATATCCAACCAAGCCAATCAAGCGCGGCAAGGTGCTGACGGCGGAAGATCTAGAGCGGCTGGGTGGTTTTGCGCGCTACAAAGACGTGGACGGTGACGGCGTGGGATATCGCACGTTGCCCGGCACCAACCACCCGCAGGCGGCATATTTCACGCGCGGCAGCGGGCACAACGAGAAGGCGCAGTACACAGAGCGCGAAGACGATTATGTGAACAACATGGACCGCCTCTCGCACAAGTTTGAAACGATGCGCGCATACGTGCCGAAAGCGGAGGTTGAGTACAACCCAAAAGCAACCGTCGGCTTCGTAGCGTTCGGAACATCGCATTACGCCGTGGAAGAAAGCCGCGATCAATTGAAATCCGAATACGGAATCGAGACCAGCTATCTGCGGCTGAAGGCTTACCCGTTCACGCAGGACCTGACCGATTTCATTCACCGGCACGACCGGGTCTATGTGGTTGAGCAAAACCGGGATGCCCAGATGCTCGGTCTGATGCGCCTGGAGTATGGGGCCGGCGAGATCGCAAAGCTGAGGAGCATGAAATATTACGGCGGTTTGCCACTTGATGCGCGGACCGTCACCGACGACATTGTTCGTCAGGAGGGGAAATGAGCACCACAGTAACGCCGCCGCCTAAGAAGTTGAATCGCGCCGGACTCGAGGTTCTGAGTTACAAAGGCGCGAAGACGACGCTATGCGCGGGCTGCGGGCATAACGCTATTTCAGAGCGTATTATCGAATGCTTTTACGAACTGGGTGTGCAACCTTGGAACGTCGCGAAATTTTCGGGCATCGGCTGCTCGTCGAAATCGCCGGCGTATTTTCTGGGGCTGTCGCATGGCTTCAACGCAGTCCACGGACGCATGCCGTCGGTCGCCACCGGCGCCATGCTGGCCAATCGCACTGTTCTAGGCATCGGCGTCACTGGCGATGGCGATACCGCATCCATCGGTATGGGCCAGTTCATGCACCTGCTGCGCCGCAATCTCCCGTTCATTTACATTATCGAGGACAACGGTGTGTACGGGCTCACCAAAGGACAGTTTTCAGCCACCGCGGATTTAGGATCGAAATTGAAGACCGGCGTCATCAACGATCTGCCTCCATTCGACTGTTGCGCCTTGGCTCTACGGTGCGGAGCAACCTTTGTGGCGCGATCGTTTTCCGGCGATAAGAAGCAGCTCCAGGCCATTCTGAAGACCGCCATCGCCCACAACGGGCTTTCGGTAATTGACGTAATCTCGCCCTGCACCACATTCAATGACCACGAAGGCTCCACCAAGAGCTACAACTACATTAAGGATCACGACGAGATTCTGAACGAATTGGATTTCGTTCCGTACTTCGATGACATTTCGGTCGAGATCGATGAAGGCGAGGTGAAGGAGGTCGAGCTGCACGATGGCTCGAGGCTCCGCATCAAGAAGCTCGGGCGTGAGTACGATCCGAGCAACAAGTTCGATGCGCTGAAAGCCATGGACGAGGCGGAGAAAAAGGGCGAAGTCTTGACTGGCGTTTTCTACGTCGACACCAAGAAGCCTAATTTCATGGAGATGCTGAACATGGAAGACGCGCCGCTTGCCACCTTGCCCGAGTCGAAGGTTCGGCCCCCGAAAGAAGTGCTCGACCAGGTGATGGAAGAGCTGCGTTAGCGCGTAGGTTCCAGGAGGCCCTTAGTGGCATACTGGTCCGTAGTAGTGGGCGACTGACTTTCTTTTGCTGGACCGACGTATGGCAAAATCCACGGTCTCTCCCGAAACGGAAGTCATCAATCGCGCGGAAGTCACTCCGCTCTATCGCGTCGTACTGCTCGATGACGACGACCACACCTATGACTACGTGATCGAAATGCTGCAGAAGATTTTTGTCTTTTCGCTCGATCAAGCCTATAGGCATGCGGAGGAAGTGGATACCTGCGGGCGCACCGTGCCGATCACTTGTGAGCTGCCGGAGGCGGAATTCGCG
>DATLVQ010000639.1:0-3936 GCA_035577325.1 Bryobacteraceae bacterium
GCCTGGCGGAACACCGGCAATCTCGAATGCTCCCGCTTTGTCCGTGACCGCAAAGTAGGGCGTGTCCAGCACCGCGATCACTGCGCTCATCTGCGGATGAATATTGCAAAAAACGCGCACGACGCCCGCGCGCTTGAAAACCACCGTGCGGCTCGAACCTGGCTTGTAGAGCCCTACATCAAAGATTTGCCCGTTAAAATTCGAAAACGCACTATGAAAGATCGGATCCAGGTTAGGGAACGCCACACTGCCCCCCAAAGGAACGGCCAGCACATGCGGTATGAACATCTTGTTCTTTTGGATCATCTGGGCGGGCCGCGACGGCGGCGCGGGCGAAACGGAGGTGCCCAGCGGTTCCAGCCACACCACCACACCCGAATAGTCCTTGTGCTTGCGCACCATCGGATCGCGGGACGCCACCAACTCTACTGATCCGCGCACAGTCGTCGCGCGTGTGGCCGAAGTCGCAAGCGCTAGCAGAACTAGGGCGCTAGAACAGATATGCAAAGCCGAGATCATGATGATTGGTCAGCCTGTTCCCGACTCCGAGGTAAGTGGTGCGCACCTGCCCCGTCTCCAGGCTCAGAATCACGTTGGGCGCCAGCCGGTACATCAAGTTGCCAGCGTAAGCCTGATTCTTATCCATGCCGTAATACCGCAGATCGCGGTTACGATTGTCCTGCTGGCCGCCGAACACATTGAAGGTCAGCCGCGGCGCAATCAGAAAGCTGAGCTGCGCCCAGCCGCCGACGGAGTGCACGGGAATCACGTTGTCGTACGTCACGATGGTGAAGCCCTGTCCGACGCCTCCCAGGTTCGCCAGGTTATGACCGCCGAAGAACGCCCCCGAGAACTCCAGTTTACGCCAGGGATTGGCGAACCAGTCGAGCGCGAACACTCGCGACGGCACCGTAGCGCCGGCAACGTGTGTGGTGCTGACGTCGAAGCCCGATCCGACTTCAATACGTCGCTCGTCATCCAGACTGTGCGCCATCGAAAAACGCCCCTGTAGCGCGGGCCTCACTTGTTGGAGCGAGGTCGCGTACGCGGGGGGGACATACCCGTAGTCCTCCCTCGTCCCGAAGACTCCCACTTGCGCCCGAAAAGTAGTTCGGTCGTCGAGATGAAATCGCTGCTCAACGCGCATCTGCGGCTGCCAGAGCCACAGGTTCCCTGCGCCAGTCAATGGGGAGAGCCCGACTTGTGCCAGTGAGTTCGGCTCGCGAGGAGCTATCAGCGGCTTGTCCTGCCCGAACATCACGTTCGTGTTTGCCCAATCAATCTCCAAGCCGGCTGTGCGGATGCGCATCAGGTTGTCGTATGGTTCGCCCGAGCCGCCGAAAAAATCCATGTTGATGAACCCGTGTATTTTTCCGCCGCCCAGCACTTCGGGGCCCCGAAAATCCAGACCCAGAATCGTCTGCCGCAGCGTGGCGCCGCCGGTGAGCACGCCGCCGGACCCCGGCGCCAGCACCGGCACCACCAGGCTGTCGTTGGCCCGCGAATTCAGGAATGCGTTGAACAGCGCCATGCCAGTTATGCGCACAGGGAGATGCTGCGATGATTCCACTTTGGTCTGTGCCTGCTCTTCCAATCGGCGCTCCTGTACGTCCAGCCTCTCGTTGACCGTGCCCGAGTGCGTGCCGTCCGGCGCGGTGGACGCCGTTGTAGTGCCATCGGACCCTTCGGACGCATGGTTGTGAGACAATGCCAGCTCACTGCGCAAGGCGCGCACTTCTTCGGTCAGCTCGCGGTTCTGTCGTTCCAGGCGATCCAGACGCGAAAGAATCTGGTCGAGCGCGGACGGCTTTTCGGCCGGTGTCTGGCCAGCCGCCAGGATTGCAGCGGCGAGGAAAGAGAAAACAGTGGCGGAGGGCCGCCTATGGAAATTGCGAAGTTGAGTTTGCATCGAGAAGCTGCTCCACTTTTTGCCGGACTTTGGCGGGCGAATAAGGTTTGCCGAAGTACGCGTTGGCCCCCAAACGGTAAAGCCGTTCGGGCGTGTTGGGATCGCTATCGCCGCTGATCACGACGATCGGCAGCCGCGCGGTCCGGCTGTCCGAGCGCAGAAGCTCGATCAGCTCGAAGCCATCCATCAAGGGCAGGTGCAGATCTGTCACCAGCGCGCAGATGCCGGCCTCGGCGGCCGCCAGCATTTCGAGCGCTTGCCGGGCGGTTGGCGCAACGCGAACGTGGATATGGGGAATCGCCAAAAGAGCGATCTCGAGCGTGGTGGCGCAAGACTCCGCATCCTCGACAATCAGAACCGTACGATCTGGAGGACTTAAGGACGCCACTACGTCTCTATTCTCACCGATCCCATAGACTCAATTCCCCGCTCTGTGTTAACAAAATGTTAAAGTTCGCGACTCAGACATGCCATTTGCCGGTCGCCCCCAACTCCTGGCGGCATCGTAGCGCACACTCTGGCCGGCTCATGGTACGAACCGGTAACCCACCCCGTGCACGGTGAGAAAGTGACGCGGCATGTTCGGATCGGGCTCCAGTTTCTGGCGCAGCTTCACGACATGCGCATCCACCGTGCGCGTATTCGGAAACGACTGGTACCCCCAGACGGAGTTCAGAATCATGTCGCGCGTCAGCGGACGGTCGGGGTTTTGCAAAAAATACGTCAGCAGATTGTATTCCGCCGGCGTCAGCTTCAAATCTTCGCCGTGCCGCGAGACCAGGCGGCGGTCTAAATCAATTTCCGTATCCGCGAAGTGGAATACCTTGCGCGCGTCCGGAGAGGCGCGCCGCAGCAGGGCGCGAATGCGCGCCAGCAGCTCGCGGCTGCCGAAAGGCTTCACCACGTAATCGTCGGCGCCGATTTCGAGCAGCAGCACTTTGTCCACCTCATCTCCCGCCGCACTGAGCACGATGATGGGTGTCTGCGCTTGCGCCGCACGGAGCTGCTTGCAGATATCCACTCCGCTCATCCCGGGTAATCGGAGGTCCACCAGTACCAGATCCGGCTTCAGCAGCAAAGCCTTCTCGAACCCCTCGCGGCCGTCCGCGATCAGTACCGCGCGGAAACCCTCCTGCTCGAGCAGCACGCCGATGGTGTCGCGCAGGCTCTCATCGTCATCGATTACGAGAATGGTTTGCATGCATCCTGTGGACAACCGCGTCCGGCGCCACGATTTGGAGCGTTGCCCTAAAGCAAGGGAAATGGTCCCAGAAGCGATTGTAACCAATATATGCGCCAGCCCTGATGATTGGCTTGTAACAGGAGCAACAAGTGCTGGTGGTTCGCTGCCGGACTATCAAAACCCGGTTGATACGCGCTCTATGAGATCCGTGCATGATACATTTCTCTCTATGCGGGTGACCGTCATCGGTACGGGTTACGTGGGGACAGTAACGGGCGCGTGCCTTGCCTACCTGGGGCATCGCGTGACCTGCGTCGACGTGGATGCAGCCAAAATCGCCAGCCTCCAACGCGGCGAATTGCCGATCTACGAGCCGCATCTCTCGGAACTACTCGGTGAAGCACGTACACGCGGTGGCATCGATTTCACGACTGAACTTTCGCCTGCGGCTGCCGAGAGTGATGTCATCTTCATCGCCGTAGGAACGCCGCCCGGGCCCGGTGGGGAAGCCAATCTTTCTTATCTGGAATCAGCCGCGCGCGGCATCGGCGCCGCCATGGATGCCGAACGCTTTCGCGTCGTAGTCAACAAGTCGACCGTGCCCGTGGGCAGCGGAAACCTGGTGGAAGCACTGCTGCGCGAAGGGATCCGTGACACGCGCCCGTCGGAGGAAAAACAGATCCACTTCGGCGTGGCCAGCAACCCCGAGTTTCTGCGCGAAGGTTGCGCCCTCGCCGATTCACTCTATCCCGAGCGCATCGTGTTGGGCGCGGAGGATGAGCGCACGCTCGAAACTCTGCGCACTCTGTACCATCCGCTGATCGAGCAGCGCTTTGACCCGCCG
>DATLVQ010000640.1:0-2534 GCA_035577325.1 Bryobacteraceae bacterium
GGGCGCGATCCTGGGCGGCTTCATCCCGCATGCGCGCTATACCACCATCATTATTCTGCTGATTAATTTCGGCCTGTTCGTGGCGACTTCCGTTTATGGCAACAACGTGGGCGAAAGCCGGGCGCTGATCGCATTTGGCGCCAAATTTCGCGTGGCGATTTTCACTTACCACCAATGGTGGCGCCTCGTAACGGCTGGATTTTTGCACGGCGGCATCGCCCACATCCTCATGAACTCCTGGGTGCTGTTCGATCTGGGGGCGCAAGTGGAAGAAGTGTACGGCACCAGCCGCATGATCGTGTACTATTTTGTGTCGACGGTAACCGGCTTTTTGCTGAGCACGCTGTGGAATCCGGGACTATCGGTGGGCTCGTCGGCGGGAATCTTCGGTCTCATCGGCGCCATGATTGCGCTGGGCGTCCGGCACCGCAGCACGCTGGGCGATCAAATCCGCGGGCTCTATATCCGCTGGGCGATTTACGGCCTGCTGTTCGGACTTTTGCCATTTTTCGCGATCGACAATGCGGCCCACGTGGGAGGTATAGCCGGGGGCTTTGGCGCGGCGTATATCGCGGGATTACCTCGGATCTCCTCTGGAATCACGGAGAAACTGTGGCGTATTGTGGCTGGAATCTGCGTCGGGTTAACAGTCTTATGTTTTCTAGAGATGTATTTGTGGTTCGCTCAGCAGGGATAGTAAAATAGGGCGTGAGATTTTGCACGATTCTCCTGGCCGCGCTGATCGGCCTGAGCACTTTGCCCGCGGTGAACGCCGAAACCGTCCACCCGAAGCCGCAGCACAAGGTCAAGAAACACCCAACCAATTATCACGGCAAGAAACCGCAGAAGTCCAAGTTCAAAGCCGCCAAATTCAAAGCACCCAAGGTGAAGAAACCTAAGAGAGCCAAGCCAACAACGACCACCCGCAAGATTTGACGCTGTCTGCGAGGAAAGCCGGCGCGCGCCACTATAGTGGCATGAGAATCAGCGCAATCCTGTTCGCGGTTTTGATCGGCATGAGCAGTCTTGTGACGGCCGAGGCGACTACGAAGAACCGGAGCAAGACGAGTACTGGCCGCAGCCGGCGCCACAAGAAGAGCTCTTCACGCCGCAAGCACACCACCACACCCAAGAGCGGCAACGTGACTTGAGCGAGTCGGGTCAAGCGTGATCCGCCGATGCTATTCGGCGGATCACGTCCCTCACGGGTTATTGGCCCGTAGCAGCCCACCGCAAGTAAACGACAATGTCTTCCAATTCGGCGGCTGAATAATTCTTGACGAAATCTTCGTGGCGCCAGTTGGCGTTTTGGACGAGCGAAACGACGTCGCGGCGCGCGAGAGTACGCAGCACCGGCGGCGTAAGCGTCAGATCGTAGAGCCGCAGATGGTCGGCGTTCTGCTCGGCAAGCAGCGCGGGAAATTCTTCGCCTGTGGCAAGCTTCGCGGTGAGAACGTGGCGGGAATGCGTGGCGTGAATCTGGTTGGTCAACTCAGCGCCGTCGTTCACGGGAAGGGTGTTCGGGGCTGGGCCGATCATATTTGCGCGCATTGTGGTCAGGTCAGGGCCAATCGCGATTCCCCGCCCCCCCACAGCATGGCAGACGGCGCAATTATTCCTGGCCGGATCGAAAAATAACGCGTGGCCGCGGGCGGCTTCCGGCGGCCCTTTGAAGCTGGGAATGGCCGCCGGGCCGATGCCGGGTGGCATGGGATTGGCGGGGGGTGCGGGATCGGTGGCCGACGACAGGCTGACCACATAGTCCACCACCGCGCCAATTTCGTCGTCCTTCAGCCGTCCCTTCCATGCGGGCATGGCGGAACTGGGAATGCCCTCGCGCGTGACATTGAGCAGGTAGTCTTTGGAAAAACTGCGGCCGCGCAGCCTGGGGCCTCGCCCGGCGGCGCCCGCAACGCCATGGCAGTAACCTACCGAGCAGTTCTGCGCGAAAATTTTCTCACCGCGCGCGATAACCGCCGGGGCCACGTCACTGTGCGTACCCTGGGTACTCTGGGCCATCAGCAGCAACAGCAGCGCAGGCGCGATCATCGCTCCTCCGGCAGCGCGAAAACGAACATCGTCGATCCCGGTGGAAAGTCCTCGGTTTCAGGCCAGAGTTGCGGCAGCAATCCGGCCAGCGCCGATCCCCAACCCGACGGCGTCGCCACGTACTGCTTTCCTTTCACTGAATACGTAATCGCGGAACCGCGATGGCCCGAGCCCGTAGGAAAATTCCAAAGCTTCTTGCCGGTGAGAGCATCGAGCGCGAAGAAGTTGCCTTCAGGATCGCCCGAGAAAACCAGATCGCCTGCGGTCGAAAGCTGAGAAGCCAGCAGTGGATATTTCGATGGGTACGACCAGAACTTTTTGCCGCTCACTGGATCGTAGGCGTCCAGATGACCGCCGGCCGCTCCGTGCATCGGTGGCCGGAGCTGAAAAACGCCGCCAAAAAAGTTCAGGCCCTCTTTCGGCTCCTCTGGCGTGACGGTGACGGCCTGGCACCATTCGATGCCCGTGGTGTAGAACCACTTCGT
>DATLVQ010000641.1:0-2080 GCA_035577325.1 Bryobacteraceae bacterium
CGCAACATCTGGCACATCTCGCACGAAGGCGGCGCGCTCGAAGATCCCGCCAATGCCGCGCCGGACGAAATCTGGATGCTGACAGCCGACCCGCGCACCGCGCCCGACAAGCCCCCCGAGGTCACCATCGGCTTCGAACAGGGCGTGCCGGTTTCGCTCGACGGTCAGAAAATGATGAGTGGCGTGGCGCTGCTCGAAAAGCTGAACAAGCTGGGCGGCGCGCACGGCATCGGTCGCATCGATCTTGTCGAAAATCGCTTCGTGGGCATGAAATCGCGCGGCTGCTATGAGACGCCGGGCGGCACGCTCATCATGGCGGCGCACCGGGAACTGGAAGCGCTGACGCTCGACAAAAACACGCTGCACTACAAGCAGCGGCTGGCGCTCGATTACGCCGAAATGGTCTACAACGGCTTGTGGTTCACGCCGCTGCGCGAGGCGTTGGACGCATTCTTCGATAAGGTCTCGGAATCGTCGACCGGCGAAGTGACGTTGCGGCTGTACAAGGGCAATCTCGAGCCGGTGAGCCGCAAATCGCCCTACTCGCTTTATTCGCTCGATATCGCCAGCTTCACCATGGGCGCGAGCTACGACCAGAAAGATGCGCGCGGTTTCATCAACCTGATCGGGCTGCCCATTCAGGTGCGGGCGTCGCTTCCGGCCAGCAAGCCAAAGAAGACGGCGGGCAAGCCCGCGGCCGGCGCATGAAGCTCTGGGGAGGACGCTTCGAGACCGGCCCTTCGGAGGTCTTCGAGCGCTTCTCCCGTTCCCTTCATTTCGACAAGCGGCTGCTCGAGGTCGATATTCGCGGCGCGCAGGCGTTCGCCCGCGCGCTCGAGCGCGTCAACATTCTGACGGCTGACGAGCGCACGCGCATCATCGAGGCGTTCGAGCAGATTCTTGCGGAGTCGCACAGCCCCGTGTTTTTCGATGGCGCGGATGATGAAGATATCCACACTTTCGTCATCCGCAAGCTCAAAGAGCGCACGGGCGCAATGGCCGACAAGATTCACACCGGCCGGAGCCGCAACGAGCAGGTGTCGCTCGATATGCGGCTGTGGCTGCGCGCGGAGTGCGATCGCGTGCGCGTTTTGATCGCGGAACTGGCAGAATCGCTGCTGAACCTGGCCGAGCGCCATCGCACCGCCGTGATCCCCGGCTACACGCACCTGCGGCGGGCGCAGGCGGTGCTATGGCCGCACTATCTGCTCGCGTATTTTGAAATGCTGTCGCGCGATAGCGAGCGTTTCGCCGAAACGCGGCGGCGCGTGAATGTTCTGCCGCTCGGTTCGGGCGCGCTCGCGGGCAGCGGCTTTCCGTTCGACCGCGAGGCCATTGCGCGCGATCTCGGCTTTGCGGCGGTTTCGCGCAACAGCATGGATGTTTCGGCGGACCGCGACTTCGTTCTCGACTTTCTCTATGCCGCCACGGCCACTATGCTGCACCTGAGCCGGCTGGCCGAAGACTGGATTCTCTATTCGAGTGAAGAGTTTGCCTGGATCGAACTGGGCGACGGCGTCACCAGCGGATCGAGCTTGATGCCGCAGAAGAAAAATCCGGATTCACTCGAGCTCATTCGCGGCAAATGCGGGCGTGTGGCCGGGTGCCTGAACGCGATGCTCGTGACCATGAAAGGCCTGCCGCTCACGTACAATCGCGACATGCAGGAGGACAAAGAGCCGCTGTTCGATGCCGCCGACAATTTGAGCGGGTCACTCGAGATGGCGCGCGTGGTCGTGGACTCCGTCAAGCTCAATCCGGCGGCTCCGAAAAAAGCGGCTGAAGAAAGCTGGGTGGTGGCCACCGACCTGGCCGAGGCGCTGTCCCGCTCCGGCGTGCCGTTTCACCGGGCGCATCAGATTGTGGGCCAGCTGGTGCTCGAAAGCATCAAGCGCGGCAAACGGCCGGCGGATTGGACAGCAGAGCAGTTGGCGGCGTTCGCGCCGGAATTTGGCGATGCCATGGTGCGGCTGCTCGATCCCGCCGAAGGCATGAAATCGCGCGAAATCCCCGGGGGCACCGGTCCCGCGGCTGTTGGCCGTGCGCTGGTGGACGCGCGCGTGCGCCTGGTGCAGATGCG
>DATLVQ010000642.1:0-3885 GCA_035577325.1 Bryobacteraceae bacterium
CCATCCGGGCACGTCTACTGTGGCGCCGTTGCTGTGCGCGTCGGCGGCCGTGCCGAGCTGCGCGCGCGCGACCGTGAGCGCCGTGACGCCGGCACCGCCCCCGCCTGTCACCAGAACGAATTCGGTGGTGTGCCCGCCCTCCGCGAGAATGCGGATATACGTTCCCGTCACCACGTCGTGCGCGACGATCGTGATGCTCGTCTGCACGTTGTCGATCGCGCCGTTGAGCGTAGTCGTGGTAGCAGCAAAGGTCGGTGACGACGTATCGAACTGGACCGTGCCGGCGGTGATGCGTTGCGTACTCATGATGCCACCGACTCAGTTCCCTGCGATCCCCACATATAGAGCGAACGGAAAGGAACCGATTCGATTGGCCCCATCTGGCCAAAGGAATCAGCAACATACACTTCCGCGCGAATTACTTGCCGGGAGTAGTTCAATACAGGTAGGTTCCCAATCCTGGAAGAGCCAGAGTCAAATTCCGTGATCGGCAAAACCAGTTGCGGTATTCTCTCCACCAAGTGAATGATGCTGGTGGAATCCGGAATCACAGACCAGCCCGGCGATACCGTTACCTTCGTTGCCGTATTGTCCACAACGGTCTGTGCGGGTTGCCCGGCGCCGGTACCCGCCACAACCAGCGCGAAGTTTCCTTTGTTGCCGGATATCGTCAGCCCTGGATTGTAGAGATTATTGAATTTGCTATCCGTGAATGAAGTCCCGTCCGCTGCTGTCGGCGCAGTGCATAAGGTCAGTAGGTCGCCCGCTTTGACCCAGCCTGACGGATCAGGGGTAACTGTGAAGTTGCCTGCGGTGTCGTTCGCGGTAACGGTGAAATCCTGGATTGGAACCGTGCCTTGATCCGCAAGCGGATTTGCAAGCTTAGAGAGAATGCGCCCCACAAATTCGTTGGTCGTGCCGCCGCTGCCGCCGAAAGAAATCACTCCGTGCAGGCCATCGACCGGCGAAACCGAGACCGCATCAGACGCGATTTCCTGAGCGAAGATTCCCGTCACGAGCGCGCGACGCACCTGCACGACTAGGCCAAGATTGATCGGTGGCGGATCGCCAAAGATTTGTATCTCCGGCATCGGATACCCATCGGCGCCGGCAGGATAGTCCTGCAGAATCCCAAAGCCCTTCGCGGAAAACAGCGGATCGCCCGCGAGCGGCGTTTCATAGTCAGGCACCCAGATCACCGGCGGTTGCACCGTGATCGGCCCGGGCGTGAGCGGCGAAGAATCCGCCGGCGAACCGGTAACCCACGCGCTTGGCACGCCCGCCGCGTTCACCGACCGCACGCGCACGTTGTAAGCGTCGCCGATTTGCAGCCCGAAGATATTGGCCGTGGTGATTCCTGGGTCCATCTTCGCGAGCGAGATCCACAAGCCTTCCGGACTCGCGACCAATTGGTACTGCACTTCGATGTGGCCGCCGTTTAGAACATACGCGTCGGCAGGCGCTATCCAGTCGATTTCGATGCGCCCATTTACGCTGGAAAGCAGCACGTTGGTTGGTGGCGCGGGCGTACTGGTATCCGGTGTAATGGCTTGCTGATATCCTGACGGGCTCAGTTCTTCGCCTACGCTCCACGCATAGATGCTGGAATCGGTCTCTTGAACGTCGATCTCCACGCCGAGCCGCGGAACCTGCACACCGCCGTCGGTCTCCATAACCATCTTGAGCCGCGACGCATGTACTTCCAGCTCTTGGCCTGTCCATCCGAATGTTGCCAGATCGAGCGCGATCACATCCGGCGGCGTGAACTTATAGCCCGCCATGTTGAGATCGAACGTGCCTTGCCCCTGAAATCGCCGGCGAAGTAGCTCGATTTTGGCGATGCGCTGCGCAGTCGCGGCTGAGATCGTAAATGGAAGCTGGATATCGTACCAGCGCCTGTCGCCGCCATCGTCGTCAAGATTCTGATCGTGTTGCGGCGCCGTTCCCCAACTGTATCCGTGCGTCGCATCCTGCGCATACCGCGGAAAGTCGCTCGACATCCACTTATTCGCGGGCGAGACGAACGTTCCTTTGACGCCATTGAAAAGCTGCGTGATGGTCGCCTTCGGCTTCCAATGAAAACTCCCGGCCGCAATCTGATAGATGGAATTTCCAGTGATTGTGTCAGAGATGCCTGCCCACGCGCCGGGATAAATGCGGTACTGCCCGCCAATGTACGTATAGCGTCCCGCGCAACTGGTGAGCAGGTTGAGCAGCACTTCACCGCGCTTCATCGAAAGATCGAAGTGCCCATTGCACGCGTAACGCGGTTCGGTAAGCGCGGGCGATGTGGGCGGCCAGGCGAGCGCTACTGCCTGATCGCAGATGTTCGCCGCGGCGATCAATTCCGGAAGGGGGATCTTCGTACCGTACGGTGCCTTGAATCCCCACTTGGTGTTGCTCAGATGATCCGCGATGCACAGCGCAGCATTCTCGGTGTAGGCGGTCGTCGCGGGGCTGGTGCGCGGATCGTAGATATCGTTCTTGCCCCGCACCAGAAATGAGATTTGCGGAAGGCCGTTGGCGAAGATCGTATCGTTGTAGTGCAGGCGTAGAAACACAACCGTGTGCCCCACACAGGAACAATCCGCGGTCCACGGGTTGACAGGGTTCTGTATGAGGTGTCCCGCGTCACCATCGGCCGGCGTGCCGCTGGTCATGCCCACAAAAGTCTGTCCCAGCGTTTGCGTCCCGAGCATCACTTCCATGTAGATTTTCTTGCCGTAGTCCGGCCATGCGGTCCGCACCATGCCGCTCGTAATACTACCGGTCGCCGGGCCTCCCGCCAGATAGGTGAAGGTGACCGCTCCCGGTGATCCCGGCGTGTGGGCCACGTTCGCCACCGGAAACTTGCCATTGAATAAGTTGCTCACCGGGTGATTATCGTGGACGGTGATGTAATCGCCTTCCTGCAAGAGCGGAATGTCATTGTGCAACACCACCGTCACCACACTGCCGGCCCGGGAAATACTGAAGATCGAAACATCCTGCTGGAGCGGCGTGAAGCTCGTATTGTGCGCGCCAATTTGCACGCGCTGCGTATCGAAAAGCAGCGCGTCGACGCTTTCGCACGGATGCGCCGCGAGCACAATCACCAGGTCTCTGTACTTGTCGTTATCCCCGAAGGTGTTGTCAAACAAAAGCACGCCACCAATGCGCGCGCGTCCGTAGATCACGTTCCACGGAGCGATGGGGTTCTTCTGAGTTGTCGCGAAGCCGTGCAGCGGCCCCTTGGAGAGAATTGTGCCGATTCCAGAGGCTACAAGGCCTATGCCGGCGAGTGCGATCTCTGGCTGCCCGGCGAGCGAGCCCGCGACAAACAGCGCGGCGCCGGCGGCTACTTGCAAAGCTCCAAGCAGGGTCTTCATATGTTATTGGAGCTCGAAGGCACGCGGCCCCAATATGTGGTGATCTCTTGGAGCCCATTCACGAACTGGAAGCCGAGGTCGCCGGAATTGTCAATCTGCTGATCGTCATGCGTGTAGCGGCGCTCGACCGAGGTATTCATATCGACAAGTTCGCTTTCGCACGCGAGGTCAATAGTCGCCTGATCTCCGGAAATCTGAATCGTTGGCTGATCCAATGCACCGGACCAACTCGCGATAGGATCGGCGATTAGCGTACCTGTATCGTCAAAGAGAGCAAGACATACCGTGATCGGCGCGCCTTGCCGCAAGTCCTGCAGCGCATCTGCCAGCAATCCGGGATCGATGCCGGATATTTGCAGCGTGATCCCGCGGGCTGCTACATCGGTGCCTTCTTCGACCATCGCAAAGCCCAGGAAAGAGCCGATGCCCGCGTAGCTATGACCGTTCCAAACGAGCGTGCCGCGACCGCTCCAGAAATATGCCGTGCCCGTGGTGAACTGCGCCTGCACCAAAATCG
>DATLVQ010000643.1:0-6905 GCA_035577325.1 Bryobacteraceae bacterium
TTGTGTTCCAGCCAGCGGCCGATTCCATGCAGCCGCTCCACAAACTCCGGCTGGATCTTGCCGCTCGGCATCGGGCCGATGTTCAGCAAAAAGTTGCCGTTGTAACCCGCCGCCCGCGCCAGATACTGAATCAGCTGCATCGTGCTCTTGAAATGTTTATCGTTCTTGTTATAGCCCCAGGCATTGTTGATGGTGTCGCAGGTCTCGAGCGGCAACTTCCCGACCTCTGATGTCGAATTGAACTCCGCCGTCTTGTGCCCCGGCAGATCTTTCTCGAACATCTGAAAATCCTCGCCCGGAAATGGCAGCAGGTGATGATTGCTTCCGACCAGCGCCGCCGCCTGCAGGCTGTGAATCAGCCCGTACGTCCGGTCCAGCCGCCAGTTGGCTTTCGGTTTATCCCACATGCCGTCGAACCAGATGCCGGCGATATCGCCATAGCCGGTGAGCAGCTCGCGAAGTTGGTTGTCCATGAAATCCAGATAGCGGTCAAAGTTGCCGCTCTCCGGACGTCCGGCGGTTTTTCCCGTGTTGCCGCGCGGATAGTAATCCGTATTGTGCCAATCGAGTTGCGAATGATAGAAGAACAGCTTGATCCCCTGCCGGTGGCATTCATCGGCCAGCATCTTCAGAACATCCTTTTTATAGGGCGTGGCGTCCACGATGTTCCAGTGGTTCTGTTTTGTGCCCCACATGGCGAATCCATCGTGATGCTTGCTGGTGATGGTGATGTATTTCATGCCCGCCGCTTTCGCCAGCGCCACCCACGCGGCCGGGTCGTATTCGGTCGGATTGAACTGCGGCGCGAGTTTTTCATATTCGGCTACCGTCATCTTGCGGTTGTTCATGACCCACTCGCCGTCGCCCAGCACGCTGTAAACGCCCCAATGGATGAACATGCCGAAGCGCGCGTTCTGGAACCACTCACGCGCTTTCAAATTGGCCTCGGTCGGCTGGTACGCCGCGCCGAACACCTGCGCAGCCAGGAGAACCGCTAACAATAGAAATCGCATCGTCGCCTCACTCACCTTAATAGCCAAGTTTCTTGTCCACCACGTTAAGCAGCGGCTCGCCCCGGCGGAACCGCTCGAAATTTTCGATGAACAGCCGCATTGTACGCTCTTTCCAGTCGGGCGTGTGATCGGCCGCGTGCGGCGAGAGGAGCACGTTGTTCAGCTTATAGAACGGGTGGCCGGCCGGCAGCGGTTCTATATCGAAAACATCCAGCGCCGCGCCTCGAATCCGCCTGCTCTCGAGCGCCAGCACGAGCGCCGCCTCATCCACCACCGGCCCGCGCCCGATATTAATCAGCACCGCCGTCGATTTCATCGCCTCGAACTCGGCCCGGCCGATCATGCCGCGAGTTTCCGGCGTCAGCGGGGCCGCCGCCACCACATAGTCTGACTGCGCCATCATTTCATGTTTATGCCCCGCGCCAAACACCTCTGCGACATAAGGATCGCCGCGCGCAAGTTCCGGCCGACGCCGCAACGCCAGCACCTTCATCCCGAGCGCGTGCGCCCGCCACGCCACGGCGCGCCCGATATCGCCGTATCCTACAATCCCCACGCTTTGTCCGCGAATCTCGACGGTGTCGAATTCGTCCCAGACCCCCGCCATCTGGCTGCGAACCATGCGCCGCAAATCTTTGGCGAAGAAAAACACCGCGCCGATGGCGAACTCCCCCAGAATTTCGCTGAACACGCCGCGAGCATTTGTCAGCGGCACCGAACTGGCGGCCAACTCCGCGAACAGTACTCCATCGAGGCCCGCCGACCGTGAATGCACCCAGCGCACGCGCGCCGCCATCCGCCATACCTGCTCGAAAACCGCGAGGTCCGCCGCCCAGTGAAAAATAACGTCCGCTACCGCCGCGTTTTGCGTGAAAGCTTCAGGTGTGTCTCCGACCGTGATGTTAGTCTGCGCCAGCGTTTGCAGCATGGCCAGTTGCGGCGTACGCGGATCGGCCAATACCAAAAGGTTAATGCGCTCCATGCCGAAAGAAATATTCTACGGCACGTTCAGCGCTCGTTCGATCTGATCCAGCCGGTCGTTCAATTCCGTAAGCCTGCTCTGCTCCTCTGGAGTTGGCCGGTCAATTCGCCTTCGCGTGCTTGCGTTTGCTGCGTGGCTTTTTCGATTTGCTCCGCCTCCAGCTTGGACATTTTCACGCCCTCTTCCATATCCCGCCGCTGCCCCGGATCCACTGCCTGCGCGGCCTGACTCTCCATCGCCTGCATCCGCTGCTGGATCTTGGCCTGCTCCGAGCGCATCCTGTCCAGATCACGGCGCAGTTCCTCCAATTGCCGGGCGGTACGCCCCACCTTCTCCTGCTGCAGCTTCAGCCGCTCCACTGCGATCTGAATGCGCGGCGCGATCTGCGCCGACCGCTCCATCACCAGCCGCAACTGATGCACCTCTTTAAGGAGAGTCTCGATGGTTGGCATAGGCGGAGCCTGCGTTTGTGCCTGGGTGGCGAGAGAAATAGACAGAACAAAGATCACGCGTGTCATCGTTCGAGTGTATTCCGCCAGACGCACAAATGGAGAATCCGATTTCAGAAAATTGCCGCGACACATGGAATGCCGGACTGGAAGCACATGGCCTCTCTGCCGCGGCTTAAATCTGTTATTCTTTGAAATGTAGAGCTTGTGCGCAGGGCTTTTGCCAGTTCGTTACTTTCTTTGCTTCTCCTCACGACGCTTGTCTGGGGAGGTTGCATATCGTGCGAACAATACTTTATGTGGCCGGGCGCAAAAGGCTGTTGTTCCCCCGGTGGCCACTGCAAGACAAAATTGCCGGGGCCGCAGAAGTCAACTCGCGACTGCAAACTAATTGCCTTCGACAATCAGAAATCGATCGATCTCCACATTGAGCTGCCGTCCATCGCTGCAATCAAGATCGATGTGCCCGTCCCCGCGATCGAAGCGCTTGAGCGCTGGCAAGGTGCAAATCCTGTCGAGCCGTCTCCGCCCGATCTCCAAGTGCTTAACTCCACATTTCTAATCTAGTTTTCTTTCATCGCCTGAAGCGTTCCAGCTGTGCGTGCGTTCGTGCGTTTTTTCGCGCCGAACTCACTGCGTGAATCTTCACGGAAGGGAGAACTGAAAATGCGTCAAATCAAGACGCGCTCGCGGGTCGCGGCGTTGGCCGCAACTCTGTCGATGGCGCAATTTGTAAAAGCCGCCGATCATGGGCCGGTATTTGGCTTAGCCACGCCCACCAACCCTCAAGGCGGATGGAGTTTCGACCTCGGCGTGAACGGGCGAAACGGTACGGCCTCAAATCTTGAGGCGGAATTGACCTACGGCCTAACTCAAAATCTAAAGCTTGCAGTCTCCGGCCCCGTCGTCTTTCAGCCAGACCCGTACCCGCGCTCATCGGTGACAACCAATACACCGATCAGTGGTGATTTCAGCGGGCTTGCATGGTGGCGCTTCCAGCGGAAGGATTTTGCGGGTAAACGTGTGGAGAGCACCGCCGTTGCCGGCGTTCTCGTTCCCGGGCCACAACGGGAAACCGGCATCTATCGGGACCTGAACAGCGGCCCGGGCTACCTTGTCGGCGGCGTAACCGGCGTTGCATCGCGGAGTCAGTACGTCTGGGTGGGCGCGAGCTACCAACGTTACGCGGAATCCAAAGGCGACCGCCGGCCCGACCTGTTCTCCTACACCGCCGTTTACGGGTACCGGCCTCTCGCCTGGCGTACCGATTACCCGCGATGGGACTGGCGCGTATTCGGGGAGTTCACGGGCGAGCGAACCGGTACGCTGCAGCGGCAAAACTTTGAAGTCGCCGGCAGTGGAGCCAAACAAATGTTTCTCGGTCCCAGCCTGCTCGGCGTCTACCGCGCAATTGGAATCGAAGCTGGAATGCAATTTCCGATCTATCGCGATGCCGGTCCGCTCTACCCGAGGGAACGCTACCGCTTCGCTATTAACTTTGCCTGGTTTTTTTAAAAGCGAAAGGAACGGACGATGCGAATAACGCTGCCAGTACTGACTTGCGCGCTCATCATGGGAGCCTTACCGGGGCGCGCGGAGCTCCTGCAAGTTGATCTCTCCATCTTCGGCATGGATTGAATGACCTGTGCCCACGTCGTCGACGTGGCATTGAAGAAAGTGGCTGGAGTGGAGACGGTCGAGGTGAGTCTGAACAAGGGCCTCGCCACGGTGAAACTGAAGCCGGGAAATACAGTGTCGATTCCACAGTTGTGGGAACTGATTCACAAGAACGGATACACCCCGAAAGCCACGATAGTGTCCGTTCGGGGCGATCTGGTGAGCAATAATGGCCGGCCCGAATTGAAAGTATCGGGCACCAAAGACACGCTGGCGCTTATTGCCGATCCAAAGAACCCCGCCGCCTACAGCGAGGCTATCAAGAAGCTCGGCCAGCACGTCAGCATACAAGGCGTGATGATTCCCGCCAAAGATTTAAAAGCGCCGGTCCCGCTTCAGATCGCCCGGATGAAGTAAAGCGACGTCAAGTAAAAACGGAAAGGACACATTATGCCGCCAACACTCTCCAGTGCGCCGCCCAGAGTTCGGAGCGACGCACTCAGCTATCTTTCCCTTTTCGCTTCGGTCGGGACGCTGCTGTGCTGCGCGTTGCCATCGCTGCTGGTGCTGCTTGGATTAGGCGCTGCAGTTGCCTCGGTCCTCTCGGACGTCCCGTGGCTGGTCGCCATGTCGCATCACAAGCATTGGACGTTCATAGTGGCAGGCGTACTTATTTTCGGCAATTTCATCTACGTCTATGCAATTGCGCCGAAACTTCAAGCGACAAGCGGCGCGTGCGACCCGAATGATCCTGCCTCGTGCCAGGCGGCCAGCCGTTTCAGCCGGGTTGTTCTTTGGTGCTCGGCGGCACTGTACATGGTGGGGGCCTTCACCGCGTACGTCCTCGGACCGCTCCTCGTCTACTTCGATTCGTAAACAATCTGGCTGGATCCGATGACGACCGTGAATCCCGTTCACACAATCTCGCTGACCTGCTTGATGACCCCAGAAAACTCCGCTACGGAGCGGCTTGCAAAAACGAGGCTTTCGGATTGCGCTCTCATGCGAACCGCAATCCGGGGTTGACTTCGTTTGAGGCCGGCTTTGGTCTTTATTTTTATGACCGGACAAGAGCCGACGGAGCGGGTTGCGAGGGCAAACCGCCAACGCCGTTTTATCAACATCTATGGCACATATGAACTTCGGCTGATGCTGCACTGGCTGTTTTGTATGGTTGAAACCGGGCTCGCCCGCCGGGCTGCTCCAAAACAATTTGTAGCACGTGAAGCAGAGCACATTCACCACTGACAAAGCCTGTAGGAAGGCCTTCTGGCAGTCTGGTTGCTGAATCTTCGCCGAGTACCATGAGCCCAAGGCCAATTTTACAGAGAAAGTCTGCCGACTCTGATCGGCATCCCACTGCAGCCTTTTACCAGTGGGACAGCCCCAGAAATTCCATCACGATCCGCCTGGACGTGGATGCTGCGCGTCGGCTAGCCTCGGTCGTGAAAGGTGGATTCGAGGCGCTTTCCACGAGAGGGCTTGAGGTTGGAGGGCTATTACTGGGCCGGTTTACTCCCGAGGACTGCCCGATCACCATAATCGAAGATTTTGAGCTCATTGAGTGTGAGCACCGTCGCGGGCCTTCCTACACGCTTTCCGGGAAGGACAGGGGACTGCTGGAGAAGAGACTGTCCGCACATACCAGCAGACAGGGTCTGGAGGTGGTCGGCTACTGGCGCAGCCATACCCGCCCGGGACTGTACCTGGACCAAGATGACTACTCCGCCATTCTTACCTACTTTACCTATCCTTCCCATGTATTTTTGTTAGTCAAGCCCTCCACGGAGGGGCAGACCATGGGTGGGTTCTTTTTCTGGGAGGATGGCGATATTCGTCGCGAGTCTCCATACGAAGAGTTTCTACTCGAAGGGGAGCCGTCGCTTACCGGGGACCGGCACATCGTGAATCCTCCCGATCGCCTCCCTGACGCCGGCTCGTCGCGTCCCGAATGGCCGAGCCCGGAGCGGCCGAAAGCTGGGAACACGGAAGACGACCTCAATAGCGCGACCGCGCACAACCCGGTCAGTGATCGACGGCCAGCACGTCCCGCGTGGCCGCGTCCCCGTCCGGCGGAAGTTGAGAATCCCGCGCGCCGTTTTAATCCCCCGACTCCTCCAGCTCCGCGCCCCAGGGCGGAAGTCGCCGCAGCGCCGGGCCCTGCCTTGGCCAGCCCGTCAAGTCGCCCCGATTTTCCCGGTGCACGCGCGCCGATGGGCCGGCGGGAACCGGCACGCCAAGCATGGGCGAGCCCGGATCTGGCGACGGATGAAAATCGGCGCGGTTTTCGTGACGCACCGCCTGCAAGACCGGCGGTGTGGCAGTTCCGCCTTAGTGCCCCACGCTGGACATGGCTTGCCTCGGCCGCAGTGTTGATGTCGATCTTGATTGTGCGCGCGTTGCTGATCCGTGGCGTTCAGGGTCCTGCTTCGGCCACCGGAATTCGTCAGCCTGCCCAAACTACGACGACTCCCGCTGCGGCGATCGTGCAACCTGCTCATGCCCGAGCCAGTATGTTTAGTGAGTTCTCATTGAATGTGGAACCGGCCGCGCACTCATTACGGCTGATGTGGAATCGCACCTCGCCGATCATTCAGAACGCTCCCGCGGGCGTGCTGTGGGTAACGGACGGGACCCGGCATCTGCAATTGGACCTGGATAAGCAGATCCTCTCCAATGGCAGCATCGTCTACGTTCCTACTGAAGGGGACGTTGAGTTCGAGCTCGAGGTGCCTGCGAATGGACGTCTGGTCAGCGAGTCTGTGCGGGCTCTCGTGCCGGTTCCCACTGCGCCCGCAGCGGCGGCTGACCTAACGTCAGCTCCCCTGCCATCGGTGGACAAAA
>DATLVQ010000644.1:0-3934 GCA_035577325.1 Bryobacteraceae bacterium
ATCGACAACGCGAAGAAGATTTGGTGGGACATCCGACTCCATCCGTTTTTTAACACGATCGAATTTCGCATCTGCGACGCGCAATCGCGCGTGGAGGATACCATCGCCTTGGCAGCCCTAATGCAGGCTGTCGTGGTAAAATTACACAAGCTGCGCCGCCAGAACGTGACCTTTCGGAGTTATCCGCGGCGCTTGATTGATGAGAATCGGTGGCGCGCATCGCGCTATGGGCTCGATGGCAAATTGATCGATTTCGGCCGTAAATGTGAAATGGACGAGCGCAAATTGCTTCACGAGATGCTTGAGTTCATCGCCACAGAAGTGGACGAATTGGGCAGCCAATCCGAGATCGCGCACATTGAAAGAATAATGGCCGAAGGCACCGGCGCGGATCGACAACTAGCAGTTTGGGGACGCACACACGATATGAAGGCAGTGGTCGATCACATTGTCGCCGAAACATACGAAGGGCTCGGTGCGACGCGAGCCAATGCCGCGTAGGGTCCTCACAGTCTTTTCGTCCTCGAGCACCATGCACGCCGGCCTTAGATGTTCGGCGATGAACCAGATCGGCTTTTCCGTCGTCATCCAGTTTTGACGATCGAATCGAGCGAGATTCGATCGGATGGGATTTAAAAGGCTGTGTCTTGGCGTCCTCCAGCTGGAGACGCGCCACATAGTCGGTGAATTTCAGGCCGGTTGTTTTCCTGCAAACCTTACAGAAATGAAATAGACTGGCGCCGGCCGCCTTAGCACTTATGCGCGTGCTCCCAAGCAGCAAGCGTCAGGGTGTTAACAAAACGGTTTCGGGCTGTTGGACAGAGGGGGATTCGATCGCTTTTTTGCTCCCTGAAAATTTGCGACCAAGAACGTAAAAGACCGGCGTGAGAAAGATGCCGAAAAACGTTACTCCTAGCATACCTGCGAATACGGCCGTCCCGAGCGCCTGGCGCATCTCGGCGCCCGCTCCGCCACTGAGCATGAGCGGCACCACGCCCGCGATAAACGCAAATGAGGTCATCAAAATCGGGCGCAGGCGCAGCTTGCTCGCTTCGATCACGGCGGAAATAGCGTCCTTGCCGGTGTCCTGGATTTGCCTGGCGAATTCGACAATGAGGATGGCGTTTTTGCATGCGAGTCCCACGAGCACAACAAAACCAATCTTCGTGAAGATATTGTTATCCATGCCCCGCAATAGCACGCCGGCCAGCGCCGAAAGAATGCACATCGGGACAATAAGAATTATGGCAAAAGGCAGCGCCCAGCTTTCATATTGCGCGGACAGCGTAAGGAACACGAACAAGACGCAGAGTGGAAAAATGAATAGCGCGACGTTTCCCGCCAGAATCTCTTGATAGGTCAAATCGGTCCACTCGAAACTCATATTTTGTGGAAGGATCTTTTGGCAGAGATCCTGCATGATCCCGATGGCCTGCCCGGTGCTGATCCCTGGTTTGGTGTCGCCGGATATACCCGCCGCTGTGTAAAGATTGTAGCGGGTGATCGTGCCGGGGCCAAGGCGCTCCTCGACGGAAGCCAGTGTGCCCAGGGGAACCATGTCACCCCGGCCGTTGCGTGTCTTGAGCTTGAGGATGTCGGCAGGGATGACGCGGAACTTGCTCTCCGCCTGGGCGGTCACCTGAAATGATCGGCCGAGATATGTGAAGTCGTTCACGTAGGCCGAGCCGAGATAGATTTGAAGAGTATCAAAAATATTGGTGAGCGGCACGTCCATGCTTTTCGTCTTTGTGCGGTCCACGTCCACATACATCTGCGGCTGGTCGGCGCGGAAGCTGGAATAAAGACCCACCAGACCAGGTTGCTGCTCGCCCGCGGCAGCGAGCTCGCGGGCCACGCTTTCGAGTCGCGTGTAATTTCCGCCGCCGCGATCCTGCACCATCAACCGGAAGCCGCCGACAGAGCCTATTCCATCGACCGGCGGCGGGCCAAAAGGCAACACAAGAGCCTCTGGAATCTGATTCAACCGCGTGCGCAGGTCGCCAAGGATTTCATCCGATGATTTGCGATGTCCGAAATCGTCGAGAATCACAAAGACAGTACCGCCGTTGGATTGTCTGCCAGTGAGCACGGAGTAGCCGTTGATGATGAGGTTGTGTTTAACGCCCGGCGTCTCCTTCAGAATAGCGAGCGCCTTTTCAGTCACGGCCTCGGTGCGTTCCAGCGAGGCGGCATTCGGCAATTCGCAGTTTACGATCAGATAACCCTTGTCTTGTGCGGGAACGAAACCCGACGGGGTGATTTTGAAGCCGACGCCCGTCAACGCGAGCAAGCCGAGATAGAGGAGGAGACAGATCGCCAGCTTGCGGACCAAGCTTCCGACTGCCCTGCTGTAACGTTCTGTTGCCGCGCCAAACATAGTGTTAAAGCCGCGGAAGAACCAACCAAGCGTTGCGTCGAGAAGTTTCGTCAGAGCATCCTTTGGCGCGCCGTGACCGCGCAGGAGAAGCGCGCCCAGCGCGGGACTTAGCGTAAGCGAATTGAACGCGGAGATCGCCGTCGAAACGGCAATGGTTAGAGCGAACTGGCGGAAAAATTGCCCGGTGATACCGCTAATGAACGCCACCGGAATGAACACTGCCCCGAGCACAAGCGCCACGGCGATGACGGCGCCGCCCACCTCACTCATCGTCTGCCGCGCGGCATCACGCGGCGACACCTCGAGGCTCAGCTTACGCTCGATAGCCTCGACGACCACGATGGCGTCGTCCACCACGATGCCAATGGCCAGCACAAGCCCGAAGAGCGAGATTGTATTGAGAGAAAACCCAAACATCGCCATCGCGGCAAACGTGCCGACGAGCGAGACAACGACGGCGACGAGCGGGATGATTGTCGCTCGCCAACTTTGCAGAAAAAGAAGCACCACCAGACCCACCAGCAAAACCGCTTCGATAAGCGTGCGCACCACGCCTTTGATCGATTCCTGCACGAAGACCGTCGTATCATAGGCAATCTTGTAATCCACGCCCGGCGGGAAGTCTTTCTTCAACTCCTCCATTCCCTTGCGAATAGCCGTTGCTGTCGCGACCGCGTTGCTCCCGGGGAGCTGGAAAATGGACAGGGCAGCGGAGGGGCTGCCGTCAAGCGTGCTCGAGAGCGCATAACTCCTGGCGCCGATTTCGACTCCACCAATATCGCGCAGTCTTACAATCTCACCACTTGCCCCTCGTTTAACAACAATCCTGGCGAACTCCGCGGGATCGATCAGCCGGCCCTGCGTATTAACGATATATTGGAATTCCGTTCCCTTAGGAGTGGGCGGCTGGCCGACAATACCGCCAGCGACCTGCTTATTTTGCTCCTGAATCGACTGCACGACGTCCGTGGCGGTAAGCCCCAGTGAGGCGAGCTTGTTCGGATCCAGCCACACGCGCATCGAATATTCGTAGCCGAAGAGATCGACGTTCCCGACGCCGTTGATCCGGGCAAGCCGATCTTTCACCTGTAGCAGGGCGTAATTCCCGAGATAAAGTTCGTCGCGGCTTTTGTCCGGCGAGATGAGGTTCACCATCATGATCATCGACGGCGATTGTTTATTGACCTGGACCCCTGTGCGACGCACCTCTTCGGGCAGTATCGGCAGCGCCAGGTTTACGCGGTTTTGCACAAGCACCTGAGCGGTGTCCAGGTCCGTCCCGAGCGCGAATGTGATGGTGAGACCATATGAGCCGTCGCTCGAAGATTGCGACGACATGTAGAGCATTTTCTCGACGCCGTTGACCTGCTGTTCGATTGGCGCGCCGATTGTCTCCGCCACAGTCTGCGCAGTTGCTCCGGGATAACTGGCTGAGACATTTACCGTGGGCGGCACAATGTCCGGATATTGCGACACCGGAAGCGTCATCAGGGCGACCCCGCCAGCAATCGTGATGACGATAGAGAGGACTGACGCGAAGATCGGCCGGTCAATGAA
>DATLVQ010000645.1:0-2876 GCA_035577325.1 Bryobacteraceae bacterium
GAGCTCCGTGGAAAAGTCGACGCCGCCATCGTCGCCGTCCCCACCTCCGTCCACGCCGATGTAGGCTGCACACTCCTCGAATCCGGCATCGACGTCCTGGTCGAAAAACCCATCGCCACCGAACTCGCCGCCGCCGACCGCCTCATCCACGCCGCCGATTCGCACGCCCGCATCCTCCAGGTCGGCCACCTCGAGCGTTTCAACCCCGCCATCATCGCGCTCGAAAAAATCGCCCGCCAGCCCCTGTTTTTCGAAATCCACCGCCTCAGCGTCTTCAGCCCTCGCAGCCTCGATATCGACGTCGTCCTCGACCTGATGATTCACGATATCGACATCCTCCTCAGCCTCGTTCCCGGTGAAATCCAGGAAATTAGCGCCGCCGGCATCTCCATCCTCACCTCCACCGTCGATATCGCCAACGTCCGCCTGCAATTTCAAAGCGGCTGCGTCGCCAATATCACCGCCAGCCGCGTCTCCACCGACCGTGTCCGCAAACTGCGCCTCTTCCAGCCGCACCAATACATCACTGTCGATTACGGCCAGCAAGCCACCGCCGTTTTCAGCGTCGGCGCCGACCGCCAGATCTCCTTCCAGCAGCTCCCCATCGTCAAAGCCGAGCCGTTGGCGACCCAGTTCGACGCTTTCCTCGACGCCGTCGAAACTCGCCAGCCGCCGAAACTCAACGGGCCCACCGCGCGTCGAAGCTTGGAGGCCGCTTTGGCCATTCTTGCTAAGATTGAAGAGCACTCGCGCGCCGTGTCGCAATCCCTTACGCCCGGCTGGACGCCGTCTGGATGGAAGCCGTAGAACAGCCTGAAACTGCTGAAGAACTGCGCCTTCTTCTCAATTGGACGACGGATGCCGACCAGTCGCGCACCCGCCGCGCCGGCATTTATTCGATCGCCGCCCACGCCGTCGCAATTGTTTTATTGACGCTGATGCCTCACCAGGTTTTTCAGACCGCGCCCCCCGCCCATCGCATCACCCCGCTCGTCGCGCCCCCCACCGAGCTGACACAGCGCGCCCCCAATCGCGGAAAAATCAGCAAAGACTTTAACGTCGAAGCCCTGCGCCCCAAGCCGCGCATTCAGGTGCCGCCTTCGCTGCCATCCACCAGCCGGCCGAAAGCTCCCGCTATGTCCACGCCCCCGCCCGCGCCCAAAGCCGCCCAGCCCGCCGCGCTCCCCGAACCACCCAAGATCGAGGCCTCGAACAAAGACGGCGGCCCCAAACTTCCAGAAGGCGTGCAGGCGCCCCCGCCGCCCCAGATCCAGGCCGAGGAAAAACCCAAGCTGGCTTTCGAGACGCCCGGCGCCGGATCGAGCGGCCCCCCGGGCCTGGGCAAAGTCGCGCCGCCGTCAGCGTCCGTTTCCGAAGCCGTGCGCAGCGTGGCGCGTGGTTCGAGCGGCGGCGGCATCAGCGTAGGCGACACCGGATCCGGCCCCGGTGGCATCGGCGCAGCCCTCAACCAGCCGCCTTCCCCCGGCAAGCAGGGCAGCAATCTTGAGCTGCTCAGCGATCCCATGGGCGTCGATTTCAAGCCCTACTTGTTGCAGATCCTGCAAATCGTGCGCCGCAACTGGTTCTCCGTGATGCCGGAAAGCGCCAAGCTCGGCCGCAGTGGAAAGGTGGCCATCCAGTTCGCCATCGCCAAAAGCGGCGAGGTCACGAAGGTGGTTTTCGCCACCGAGTCCGGCGTCGAAGCCTTCGACCGCGCCGCCGTAGCCAGCGTCAGCATGTCCAACCCCTTCCCGCCCCTGCCGACAGAGTTCCGCGGAAACGTCGTGCGCCTGCAGTTTACGTTTTCGTATAACGTGCGCTCGACGGTGAGGTAAAGGAGGATAGGGAATTAGCGGTTGCCTACCCTTTCGGGCGTTGTGACACGACTGCGATCAGACAGGCGCCGACTGGCGTCTCGATACGGTAGCTATGATCCTGAGGCTGCAGCACTTTCAGATTTAGCAGCCGTTTCTTCGTCCGCAGGCCCGCCTGTTCCCCACGAAAAGGTCGCCGCCAGCGTTTCCGTTGCCTTCTGAAAAAATTCGAAGTCTGAGGGTTCACGAAGATAAAAGCGCAAACAAGTTCCACCCTTCTGATTCGCGACATCGGCGTTCGAAAGATTGGCCATCCAAAACGCCTGATCAGACTGCCCGCTGTGGTTGAATCGCCCAACCTGGTAAACCCAAGCGGCATTGGGTCGTGGCTCGAGATACCAATGAATAGTACCGATCTGGGGATATGCGAGCGCGTTGTTGCGAGAATTGGTCCGACAATTATGCTCTAGCCGGTCACGGAAGAACAGAGCAACCGCTTGGTTGGTTCGCGACAAAATGCTTTCCCAGTCCTGCAGGACCGTTACGGAGTTCACTCTAGTACGCTGTTTCGCTGTCTCTGCCAAGTCTTTCTGTGGGTAAATGCGCATGCAGGACATATATTGTGCATCAGCATTTTTGTCAGTAGCCACGCTTATTTGATAACACGTGATAGTATCTGCATCGTACTCTTTGTTGAGCCACTCTGCTGTCACAAGCACTTCATAATCGTAAGCCTCGGCCACCAAAATGATGCGCTGCGATTTGTTCAGCTCCGCGGTGCGGGTGTACTTTTTGATGTCGTCGTGTCGGCTTCGGTCGACCTTTTGAAGGAATTCCTCACCAGTTGGCCATTTTGAGATCATTGCTGCATAAGACAAAGCCTGCAGAAGCTGCCATTTGTTTGAGCCACGCTTCAATTCGATTATCACAGTGGCCCCGTCAGGCTCGACGGCTAGCACGTCGATACGATCACCAACCACGCCAGAGGGCACCACTTCGCTGCCGATGATCAGAAGTTCTTCTTCAAGTTCCCGGAAGAAAGCCTCGGGACTATTGCAGATT
>DATLVQ010000646.1:0-6361 GCA_035577325.1 Bryobacteraceae bacterium
CTTTCATGTCCGCGCACTGGCCGTAGAGATGGACGGGGACCAGTAGCTTGGTCTTGGGCGTGATGGCGGCTTCAATTTTGGACGGGTCGATGCAATTGGTTTTCGGATCCGAATCGACGAACACAGTTGTCGCACCGGCTACCCAGATGGCCTCGGCGGTAGCAAAGAACGTGTTGGGGTGCGTGATGCACTCGTCATCCGGACCAATGCCCAGCGCCATGAAGGTGAGCCATAACGCGTCCGTTCCGTTGCCGACACCCACAGCGTGCTTCATCCCGTGGTAATCGGCGAACTCCTTCTCGAACCGCTTGAGCATAGGGCCCATGACATACTGGCCGCTCTCGAGCACCTCCTGCATGTTGCCGTCGATTTCCCGTTTGATATTGTGATACTGCCTGACGTGGCCGTAAAAGGGCACAGTCATCCGCGAATGTCTCCTTCCGGTGAATCGACCAGTATACAATGAGCCGCGCTGTGACAATGCACGCGCAGGGGCGAAATTACTTGACGCGTCGTGCGAAAAATCGCCGCGCGCTACTGAGCGACTGGCCCGACGCAGATGGAGGCGCCATCGAATGACACGCCGGCTATAGTTACCGTTAGGTTGTTGGCGCTGTCGGTGCAGGGTGCGACCGGATCTGCCGGTGCTGGGACCACGAAGTTGATTTGATATAGCCCGGCGAAACCGGGAGTCAGGCCCGCAAAAACCGGAGACGGCGCGCGGAAAAATGGCGACGCGCTCAAAGGTGCCGGTAGCGCGTTTTGGCGATAGTCGAAATTCAGAGAGAATTTTTGAACAGTCGGAACCGGTGGCGCAGGGCTCGCTGCGCCGGTTTTGACAGGTGGATCGGTTGCGCCGAGGCCAACAGCGTACATGACCAGTTCTTCACCTGGTTGCGCGGGCTTCGAGAAATTAACCAGGCTTCCATCTGCGTGCGTAACGACGCCGCCACCTGAACCCGGTTGTGACATGTCCCCGCCGAGAATTGTGTCGAAGAAATCCACAACATGGATATGATCGGTAACCGGATTCAGCTCCATGGAAGCCGCGTGGCCCAGCTGATCTGAAATCGTGAGAAAGGCCAGGAATGGCGGCCCCGACCTTCCGGTATTGGGTTGGAGTTCGAATGGTATCTGCAACGTCACCGCTGTTATCGTTCCGCACGGTTCGGACGACACTTTGTTACTGCAGGCGCTGAAAGGAAAAACCGCGAGGATCGGCGCGGCGGCGGTTATCACGCCTAGCTCATTCAAAGTTGCTGAAATCCCGCCAAGCGTGGCCGGCAGTGGCAGACTCCCGGCAGAATATTTCTGTGTAACGTTGCCGATGCCGGTCACGAAAACTGTAACCACTTGGCCCGGCGCAACGGGTACAGGAGCGAACGCATGATATCCGGCTCCCACCACCGCGCCGTTCTGAGCAGAGGCTGCGGCTATTGAAAGGCAAAACACAATCACAGTTTTCATCAGAGTTCCTCCAGCGGACGCGGAGGTGAACAGCGGGTGTGCCTTAGTATTAGGCACACTTCCGCCAGGTGTCAAGGTTTTTCTTTCTTGTGATGGGCCCAAAGCGCCGCGCCCGTGCCGCATCGCCTCTGGGTCGAATGTGTCATCGCAGTTTGGATAGACTATGTAGGAAATGAGATCACTCTGCCTTGTCTTGATTCTCACCGCCGCCGCTCTCACGCCTGCCTTTTCGAAGAAAGCTGGCAGGGTGCCGTTTTCGGGCCGGTGGGATCTGACGGTGACGACGCCCAAAGATACGTACCCGTCCTGGATGGAGTTCACTGAAACGGACGGCACACCGAAAATCCGCGTCGTGGGGCGCGTGGCCAGCGTGCACCCGGCCACCGAGGTCAAGCTTGCGGGCGCGCACTTAGCATTTACGACGATGGAATGGTTCGGCGATTCAGATATCAAGGTCAGCTGGGAAATGAACGTGGCGGCGGGCAAGATTACCGGGCGTCAGAAGCGGGCCGATGGGGTGGAGGGCGCAATCACCGGCGTGCCGGCTCCGGCGCTCAAGCGCAAGGCTCCGGCGGCGTGGTCAAAACCGGAGCCGCTCTTCAATGGCAAAGACCTGACCGGGTGGGAGCCCGACGACCCGGCACAAAATCACTGGAAGGCGCAAGACGGCGAACTTGTCAATGAAAAAGCGGGCGCCAACCTCCGGCTAAAGCGAGCGTTCGACGACTTCAAGCTGCATATTGAATATAACTGCCCCCAGAACGGAAACAGCGGCGTGTATTTGCGCGGCCGGTACGAAATCCAGGTGGAGTATGAGCCGCCAGGAACCGACGACAAATTTCACGGCATGGGTTCGATCTATGGGTTTCTGGCTCCCGCCGCCGAAGTGTCGCCACGGCCAGGGCAATGGGAGAGCTACGATGTGACTTTGGTGGGGCGCACTGTAACCGTGGTGCGCGACGGCGTGACCATCATTGACAATCAGGAGATCCCTGGAATCACCGGAGGCGCGCTCAACAGCCGGGAGGGCGAACCCGGTCCGCTGTACATTCAGGGCGATCACACGGGCGGCATGAAGTACCGGAACATCACGATTTCCGTGCCGCAGCGCTGAACACACCGTCGGTTGAGCCGATGCACACCCGGTTGCTGTCCGAGGGAAGTTTGCGAATTGGAAAGGTCGACTCGCGGCGGGAGACCCGACCGTGCAATTGTACCCCGCTCGCCGAGATCAATTACGCAGTGTGAATTATGTTAGGAAGTCCGGCTTTTTCCTGGCACGAGTTCTGGGTAGTAACTTCTGTAGGTTTTGAGTGCCCGGAGCAAGGCTTCCACTGCAGAAAGCTGGGCGTAAAGGTGCTCCAATTCCTTTGCGATCGCTGGATCACCATTGTGGGGAGGTATTCCCTTTTTTGACATATTGCCACACTGCTCCAGTTTTTCCAGTTCGGGAATCCCCGCCTGTGGGACAGGCGAGGCGGACAGGGGTGGTGATCACGCACCTACGAATGTAGGGGAAAGAATGCAGTTTCAAGGTCCCGCGGGGTCATAGGACCGCGGCAATTTTTTCCGGATCGTTCGGGACGACTAGCGGCCGGTTGCCGAAAGTCGGCTGGATCAAGCCGCCTCCGGGAGCCTCCAATTGGCCGGTGTGGTAGCGATAAATGTAATCGGGATCCTTGAGCAAATTTCCGGTGAGCACGGCGACGACATCCGCGTCATGACGCATTACGCCAGTGGCTATCAATTTTCGAATTCCGGCTAGCGTAGCCGCCGAAGCAGGCTCGCAGCCAATGCCCGATTTCCCGATCACAGCTTTGGCATCGGCAATTTCCTGCTCGCTGACTGTTTCGACAGTGCCTTGCGATTCACTCACCTCTTTGAGGGCTTTGGGCCACGAAACTGGGTCCCCGATCTTGATCGCCGTGGCGAGCGTCTCGGGGTGGGCGATGGTGTTGAGACGATCGCGGCTGGCGGAATGGAAGAGATCGAAGAACGGCGCGGCGCCCTCGGCCTGGATTACGGCCAAGCGCGGCAGTTTTTCGATGAAGCCCCATTGCCTCAATTCGCGGAGTGCTTTGCCGAAGGCAGATGTGTTGCCGAGATTACCGCCGGGCAGCACGATCCAGTCGGGCACGGACCAATCGCGCTGGTCGAGCATCTCGGCCATGATGGTCTTTTGACCCTCTATACGAAACGGATTGATCGAATTCAGCAGGTAGATACCCAGCCGTTCAGCGAGCACGCGCACCAGCGCCAGGATCTGGTCGAAGTTGGCTTCCACCTGAAACGTGCGGGCGCCGTATTCTAAAGCCTGCGCCAGTTTGCCGTAGGAGATGTTGCCGTGCGGGATAAAAATGAGCGATTCGAGTCCCGCGGCGCCGGCGTACGCGGCCATCGAGGCTGAAGTGTTGCCGGTAGAAACGCAGGCCACGCGCCGGATGCCAAGGCGGCGGGCTTGCGCGACCCCGCAGGTCATCCCATTATCCTTGAACGAGCCGGTGGGGTTGAAACCCTGGTGCTTGAAGACCAAACGGTCGAGTCCGCCGTACCCGGCGGCCGTGGGCGCAGAAAGCAGCGGCGTATTCCCTTCGCGCAAGGTCACGACGGAATCGAGATTTTCAAGAAATGGAATGATCTCGCGATAGCGCCAAACGCCGCTTTGATCAAGCGGCAGGTTGCAGGCGCGGCGCGTGCGCCAGACGGCTTTCAACTGTTCCGGATCGAGCTTCAACCGCGGATAGTCCGCCTCCAGCAAGCCTCCGCATCGCGGGCAATTGTAGATTACCTCGGTCACCGGAAATCTCGCGCGGCAGCTTGGCTCGAAGCACATCAGTTCGGCGGGCATCGACTTCCCATTGTAACGGGCCGCCGCATATACTGAACCTCGATGCTTGCCGTTCACCTGGAAAATCGGCGCGTCGCGGTAAAGCGCGTTTCGCGTCCGCGCCCGCCGCGAGGATTCGCGTTGATCCGGCTGTTGTGCGGCGGCATCTGCAATACCGATCTCGAATTGCAGCGCGGCTACTATGGCTTCACGGGCGTGCCGGGCCACGAGTTCGTGGGCGAGGTCGTAGAGGCGGCGGGCAGGCGCGAGCTGATCGGGCGGCGCGTGGTGGGCGAAATCAACCTGTGTTGCGGCGGGTGCGAGTGGTGCCGGCGGAGCCTCGGCCGCCATTGCCCGAAACGCACGGTGCTCGGCATTGTCAAACACCCCGGCGCGTTCCGCGAATTTCTCACGCTGCCCGAGCGCAATCTGCACGTGGTTCCCGATTCGGTTCCCACCGAGGAAGCGGTGTTCACCGAACCACTGGCGGCGGCCTGCGAGATTCTGGACCAGGTAAGCATTCCCTGCAGTTCAGAAGTGGCCGTACTGGGAGACGGCAAGCTGGGATTGCTGGTGGCGCAGGTTCTGCGGGCGTACGGGTATCGCGTTCATGAATTCGGCCGGCACAAGGAAAAGCTGCGGATCGCGGCGCGCGCTGGGGTCGAGACGGAGATAGTGCGCAAGCGCCTTCCCAACACAGAATACAGCTGGGTAGTGGATGCGACAGGCTCGCCTGAAGGGTTACAGGAAGCTGTTCGCATTGTCCGGCCGCGCGGTACGGTGATTATGAAAAGCACGCTCCACGGGTTGGTTGGGATGGATACGGCGCCGGTCATTGTTAACGAGATTACGCTGGTCGGTTCGCGCTGTGGCCGCTTCGAACCGGCAATCGAGCTGTTGAAGAACCGTATCGTCAATGTAGCGGACATGATCTCGGAGACCCTGCCGCTTGATCGTGCATCGATGGCCTTCCGCCGCGCCGCGCAGCCCGGAGTCTTGAAGGTGCTCCTGACATGAAACAGATCTTCTATGTGCTATTTGCGGCTTGCCTGGCCAACGCGCAGCCGGCACGCCCACGCATTCTGGGAATTGCGCACGCAGCGTTTCGCGTAAACGACATCGAAAAATCGCGCGCGTTTTACAAGGACTTCCTGGGATTCGCCGAGCCGTTTTCGCTCAGCAATCCCGACGGCTCCTTATCGCTCACCTTTATCAAGATTAACGACACGCAGTACATTGAACTGTTTCCCGGGCTCGAGCCCGGGGCGGACCGTCTGCATCATCTGGCCCTTCACACCGATGATGCGGAGCATATGCGGGTATATCTGGCGGCGCGTGGAGTGAAAGTGCCGGACCGCGTACCCAAGGGCCGCATTGGGAATCTGAATTTCAATATTATCGATCCCGACGGGCACACGATCGAGATTGTCGAATACGCCGCCGACGGTTGGAGCGTGCGCGAGAAAGGCAAGTTCGCGCCCGTGGAGCGCATCTCGCAGCACCTGCTGCATGCAGGCATTCTGGTGGGCGATCTGGAAGCGGCCATGCGATTTTACGGCGACATTCTCGGCTTTCGAGAAATCTGGCGAGGTTCGAACAACGGCCAGACTCTCTCGTGGGTGAATCTGCGCGTGCCGGATGGCGGCGACTATATTGAGTTCATGCTCTACCGCAATTTGCCTGCGCCCGACAAACGCGGCGTCGAACATCACATTTGTCTGGAAACGCCGGATGTGGCGTCGGCGCTGGCCCGCCTGGACGCCCGGCCGTATCGCAAGAGCTATGCGCTGCCACTCGAGCCGCGAACGGGAATCAACCGGCGCCGTCAGCTCAACCTGTTGGATCCCGATGGGACGCGCGCCGAGTTGATGGAGCCCGTTACAGTGGATGGCATGCCGCCACCGCCGTCAACGGCGCCGCCCCCGCGGTGACAATCGTCCATCTGCAGCTGGTCAGCATCTGGTTTACATGGGACGCTAACAGTGCAAATGTGAGCTGATATACAGCGGCGTAAACCGGGCTAGTCTCAGGGAGTTCCCTGACTACTAATTTATTAAGCTGGTCCGG
>DATLVQ010000647.1:0-2047 GCA_035577325.1 Bryobacteraceae bacterium
GGCTTTTCCGCCGATCCTGCCCACTTTCTTTAAATTTTCCATGCCGGCGATCCCCGTGACGACGGTGCAAAAAATAATCACGGTGATCACCATAGTGATGAGCTTAATAAATCCATCGCCAAGCGGCTTCATCTTTACCGCCGACGCCGGCCGGAAGTAGCCGTAGATAATAGCCAGCGCGACACCGATCAGCACCTGTCCCCAGAGCGTCATGTAGAACGGCTGCTTCTTTTTAGGCGGCAAAGGTTCCGCTGCGGCCGGGACCGGATTTGTTGTAAGCGTGTCGCCCATCGTTGATTCTCCTTGAATCGAGCGCATTCCACAGGCGGCACTGTGCCGCAATCCAATTTTGTTCAGGTGGTGGGTCTGCCCGAGTTCTGGGAGTTTACCACTGGCGGGGCGTTTACGGCGCAAGAATGGCGGAGGCCAGGTCGTCCAGGAATAAAGCCGCGCGCGCGCCGTCGAAAACGCGGTGGTCGCAAGAAAGCGTGAGTGTGATCATCGGGCGAATGCCGGGTTTGCCGTCCACCGGCACAACACGATCGGCAATGCGCCCCACGGCCAAAATCGCGGCTTGCGGCGCCACAATGATCGCCGTAAAAGCGTCCACCTTGTACATGCCAAGATTGCTGATGGTAAACGTAGCGCCGGTGATGTCGGCGGGCCGCAATTTCCCGGCGCGCGCCCGCTCGGTCAGTTCGTGCCGCAGCGCGGCAATTTCGCTCAGTTGTTTCTTATTCGCGTCAGGGATCGATGCCGTCACCACGCCCTGCTCGACAGCCATGGCGATCCCCACATTGATGTCCCGATGCAGGCGAATTCCGTCGCCGGTCCAACTGGCGTTGACCAGCGGATGTTTGTCCAGAGCTAGCGCCACGGCCGCGACCAGCAAGTCGGTGTGGCTGAGCTTCACGCCCCGTTCTTTTTCGATGGCGGGTCCGAATTTTTCGCGCGCTGAAAACAAAGCAGTAGCATCGACCTCGCGTGTCACAAAAAAATGCGGCGCAGTCGTCCAGCTTTGCGTAGTCCGCTCCGCCATCAGCCGCCCAATTTGGGTAAGGGTTTGAGTAGCATGGGCTTCAGCCTGTGGATTTTCCGCCGCAACAGCCGCAGCTGCCTGTGAACCCTCCGACGCAACAAACGCAAGAATATCCTCCGCCAGAATCTCCCCTTCGCCCCCAGACCCGCGCACGCGAGACACATCGACTCCATGCTCGCGAGCCAACCGCCTCGCCTTCGGAGAAATTCGCACGCCAGTCGAAGGCGCAGCCGAAGCCGCAGGCGTTTCGGCGGCTGCCGTGGTAGACGCTGCGCTCTTGCTATCCATCCGCCGTCCCGACGCAGCAGAAGTTTCGTCCGCCGGAGGTTTTTCCCCTTCGCTCACAATCCACGCAATCGTCTGCCCCACGGGTATCACGTCACCCGCCTGCGCCTTGACGCCCGCAAGGACCCCATCCGCCGGCGATTCAATTTCCACTACAGCCTTATCCGTTTCGATGTCCAGCAGCGGCTCGCCCTTGGAAATAGCGTCGCCTTCTCTTTTTCGCCAGGCTAAAAGCTTCCCGGTTTCCTGAGCCATCTCGAGCGCGGGCATTACGATGCTGTGAGCCATAAATTTTTAACGGCCGGAGGGCCGCTTCTTGGACTTGGAAGACGATTTTGTTCCTTCTTTTCGCGCGCTGGCTGCAACCATGTTTACGACGTCCTTGCTCGGCGGCCCGTCGTGTTCGCGCGTGGTTTCCAGCGGTCCATCGACCGTCACGTAAGCCGCGCCCGCGACCAGAAGTTTTTCCGCAGGGAAGCGCGTGATCACTTCGTGTCCGGTTTCAGTCACTACAATTTCTTCCTCGATGCGCGCCGCGCTCCAGCCATCTTTTGCCGGCCAGAACGTTTCCAGCGCAAACACCATGCCCGGCTTGATCTCATGCGAATGCTCCAGCGAAACGAGCCGGCTGATGACTGGTTTTTCCCAGATCGCCAGGCCAATCCCGTGGCCAAACTGCAGTGCGAAGGCCGCTTCTTCGTCGGGGAAGCCGAATTCCTGCGC
>DATLVQ010000648.1:0-4151 GCA_035577325.1 Bryobacteraceae bacterium
GTCGTGAGAATTGCAAACGCCGCGATCAGGACTGGGCTCGCGGGCAGAAGAACAAGCCCCGCAACGGGCTGCTCGGCGCCCGGACGGCGCAGCAGCGGGCCAGAGTTATCGAGATATTTGAGCAGAGCAGCTGAGACTGTGACCTCCCTGCCGTCGCTCAGGTCGATCGCTTTCATGAAGACAGGCTTTCCATCTAAGTCGAAAATGCCGACAAAGTTCAGATGCAATCCGTACATCGAGACGTTCATGAAATTCTTTTTTGGATAGTCGGCTGTGCGGGTAGCCATGAACTCATATGTAGGATCCCAGGCGGCATAATCCTCCGCCGACCGCTTCAGCCCCGCCACGTCATCGCCAATGGCGTTAATAGCCCGTTCCAGATTCAGGCGAACATCGCGTTCTTCGAGTCGGATAAAGCTACTCCTCAGCAGCAGCTGCGAGGTCATCAATATGACTGCGATGAGGCAGACTAGGGTTATTGCTAAGATGAGGGGAACTTTCTTCCGGATGGTCATGGCTCCCCTTCGTGGGGGGCAAGCCCAATTTGGAATTTCGAAGCCATATGCCCAAAACGCAATGCTAGAGAGCGCATCCTTTCGGTGCTCTGGTATCGATCGTGACACTTTCGATTACGTAAATGCCGGTTTGATGCTGCCCAGATTTACCTCGAGATGAATATGCTCGTCGCAAAGCGCGCCTTTCCTCGAGCTCAGAATTCGTACCGCAGCGCAAACTGCATGACGCGGGGCTGCGTCAGTAAGCCAGTGTAATCGCCGAAAGCACCGGCTACCTGCTGCAGCGAAGGCGACAGATTGACTTCCGTGGATTGGACGTTGAGCAGGACAAGATTCGCCACGTTGAAGACCTCCCAGCGGAACCGCATGCTGTGGTCTTCACACGGCAGTTTCCAGCGCCCGTTTCGGGAATCTAGCCACAACGCATGTCGTCGGGGAAGCAGACTGATCCTCGGCTCTTGACTGTAGTGCTGGTCCTCCGAAACAGTTGTGCATCTGCAACCGTACCTATGAGCACCTTGGTACATCGCAAGGGTATAGCGGATTCTAGTTCTTTCTCCACACATCTCCTGGCGCTCCATTGTTTTTACTAAACGAGATGAAATGCTCAAACTGAGGTACCTACCGCCGTGCTCTCGCGTGGTGGAACCTTCGATATGAAAAGACCTGCCTATAACAATGGTAATGCCCTGAAAATCCATGGCCTAGTTGTCGTTGGTTAATATGACAGAAGATTTTCCTGTGGTTCGGCCTGCAATAAATGTGGTGTGCTTCTGGTTGTCGATCACGATCTGCACGCCCCACAGTTTTCGCCGATCGTCCGTCGTTCAAATGGCGTGATTTCAAGCGGATCGGCAAAAATATCAATAGAACCCGATTTCTCTGACTAGTTCGATTTCCCGGGCTGCCCCAGAGGGGATTCTGGCGTTCTCCATCGCTTACGAAACGGACTGGCAAGCCAATATGCTCGATCAGCCCGCCCGCGAGCATTGGCCAAAGTACATACCGGGAACGGAGTGCCCAAGGCTTTCGGGGTACTGGCCGTTGCGCAATCGCGCCATGGAAACTCGCGACGGCGGCACGGCGGCTGATGAGTGCGATCTCACGTTTTCCGCGTTTCTTGTATTGACCGTCGGCTCCAAGGCTCCCATCGCCGCGCTTTTCCGTTATTGACATCCCGCAGACGATTATTCAGGTACGCGGCGTGCTGGGTCAATTTCCACTGGAAAACACTCTGCTTCGCCCTGCGCGCGGATTTACCCCTAGCGTCTTCTAATGCGGCGCCGACTTGCAAGATGAGCGTTTCGTCGAACGGGCGGCCGATGATCTGTAACCCGAGTGAGAGGCCACGTCGATCGGCGCCGCAGGGCATCGAGATGGGCGGCAGGCCAAGCACGTTGATGCCCCGGGATGCGCGGTGTGCGGGATGGTAGGCGGCGAGAAACCCAACAGCAGCAAGCAGCAGGATTGTCCCTGTGATAATCGCGGGATCGAAATGGGGAAATTTGATAGAGCATATTCCGAACAAGTTTGACGACTGCTTAGAACCGACGGTCGATGCGCAGCGCGTCGGTGGCTCGCGCAGTTCATTTTATTCAGGCGTGACCGGCACCGGGTCGGCCGTGGCGATGCCGGCTTGTCCGGCACGGCCGTGGATGCGGACAATGCTCTTGCGCTCTTTGAGCGCACGTTCGTGCTGGCCGAGTTGTTCATAGATTTGTGCCAGCAGGAAATGGGGCTTGCTGTCTTCGGGGCCGAGTCTCGCTGCTCGCGCCAGCTCCGAACTTGCTTCTCGATGGCGTCCAAGCTTGAACAGCGCCTTGCCCGCGAGAAAATGTGCATCGGGCGAATCAGGCCGGATCTTCTCGGCCCGTTGGGCGCAACTGAATCCCTCCTCGAGGCGTGCGCGATCGTGCCCCAGCAATAGCAGAACGCTGAGGTTAACGAGCGCGGAGTAATGGCCATCATCAGAGGTCTCAGCGGAGTCGATCGCCTTGCGATAATACGATTCGGCCAGCGCATAGTTACCAAGGCGTGCCTGCGCGAGAGCCAAAGCCTGCAGCGCCTGAGACTGGAGCGGCTTCCATTCGAGAGCCCTATAAAGATATGGCAAGGCAGCCTCGAACTTTCCGTTGAGAAGCAATTGATGGCCCGCAAAATATGCGTTCACACGGTTCGCCGGATTTTCTTTTGTCGCCTCAACGAGCTCAGCCTCGGCGTCGTCGGGCCGATGTAATGCACGCCAGTCGAGGCCGAGTAACTGATGGGCTTCGTCATTCATGCCTTTCAATTTCAGGGATTTTTCGAGGAAACCGGCTGATTGTTGCCATGCTTCGTGATCGAAATAGACCTTACCGATCTGGAAGTACGTAGCCGCGGCATCGTCGCCGGCTGCCAAACGCTGGATTACAATCCGCTCCGCACGGTCGTATTGGCGCTGCGAGATCAGGGCGTCTAGCTCCGCGTGAAAGGCTTCGGCCTTCGGTTGCACGGGCTTGCCGGGAGTCTGTGCCGGAGCAGCAGCTGGAAGCGCCAGCAGCGCGGCGAGCAGTAGAACGAAAGTCTCCAGCCGGTTCACGCTTGTCCATTTTATCCTTTGTCTGCCATCGTGCGGGGACGGAAGCAGTTACTGCGCAGGGTTTCTTGCTTGACCCCTGTACAATGAGCTGGGCATGTCTAGAAATCTCACGTTCAGCCTGGCAGGCTTGCTGTTCGCCACCGGCGTTTTGGAAATTCGGAATTTTTGCGCAGCGGCGCGACCGGCCGGCCCCTCAATCCGGTTCACCGATGTTGCCCACAAAGCGGGAATCGATGTTCCCATGGTTAACGGCGGAGCGGGGACTAAGAAATACGCATTCGAAAGCACGGGAAGTGGAGTCGCTCTGATCGACTACGACCGTGATGGCTACCCGGACATTTTCTTAGTCAACGGAAGCCGCCTGGAAGATTTCGCCCCAGGCTCCGCCCCCACTAACCACCTTTTCCACAATAACCGCGACGGAACCTTCACGAATGTGACTGCCAGAGCCGGTGTTGCAAGTTCCGGCTGGGGCCAAGGCGTCTGCGTAGGGGACTTCGATAACGATGGCTTCGACGATTTATTCGTTACCTATTACGGCCGCCGGAATATTCTTTACCACAACAATGGCGATGGCACTTTCACCGACGCGACGTCGGCGGCGGGACTGGGTGGGCCGTCGCGGAACTGGAGTACCGGCTGTGCGTTTGTCGACTACGATCGCGATGGCAGGCTCGATCTGTTCGTAGCTAGCTACGTCGATTTCAATCAGGCTATTGCGGGGCTCCCCGGCTCCGGGCCCAACTGTCTGTCGAGGGGTGTGGCGGTATTCTGTGGGCCGCGCGGCTTGCCCGCGGCACGCTCACATCTCTACCGCAATCAGGGCAGCGGCAAGTTCGCGGACGTCTCGGCTGCGGCGGGAATTTCGAAGGCGGGGGACTGTTACGGGTTAGGAGTCCTGACAGGCGACTTCGAGGATCGCGGTTGGCCCGATATTTACGTGGCCTGTGATTCGACGGCCAGCCTCTTCTTTCGCAATAATGGCGACAGAACCTTTGAAGAACGCGGTGTACAGGCCGGCCTGGCGTACGATGAGGACGGGCGCGAGCAGGCCGGCA
>DATLVQ010000649.1:0-2818 GCA_035577325.1 Bryobacteraceae bacterium
TGTGGGCGCGCTCGTGGGCGGCGCCATCGCCGCCGCCGCGTGGCTCAATAGCGTGCATCACCTCGAACGGCGCGTCGATGTGCTGCGCAACGAGGTCAACGTGATGCGCGCCACGATGGACGACAACCGCAAGATCGTCGCCGAGGTCAGGCGCGGCCTGGAGGCGACGGACGCGTCGGTCAAGGAAGGCATCGCGCGGCTGGAAGAGCGGATCAAAGCCGGGGAGCGGCGTTGATGGCCGCGATTATGTGCTACGATCGGACGGCACGGAGGGCGCTACCAACGCCCTGGCCCGTGCCTGACCTCGAACATGGATGGAACCCATGCCCAAGGCTATTCCATACGTGCCCTACGCGGGGCCTGTTGTTAAGCGGCAGGACGCGAAGTCTGCCGGACAAACCCGCTATTTCACCGGAACCCCGTGTTGCAGAGGACACATCGCTCAGCGGTTTGTCAGCACGTGCTCCTGCCTTATCTGTTGGCGAGAGGACGGAAAGCGGTTCCGGGCGCTCAATCGCGACAAAGCGCGGAGGTATGAGAATACTTACAGAGCGGCCAATCCTGAGAAGGTCAAGGCGAAGAAACAGCGTAACTATCAGAGGCACCGGGATGTCAAGGTTGCTAAAGGCCGGGACTGGCGCGCCGCCAATATCGTTCATGCGAGGGAAGCTTCTAAAGAGTGGAAGTTGGTTCACTGGAACCAGCACAAGACTAATAGTCGAAATAGGCGCGCGCGCGTTCGCAACGCGGATGGGTCGCATACCGGCGACCAAATTCTCGACTTGCTCGGAAAGCAACGAAACAGGTGCGCGGCATGTCGCAAAGAACTGACATCGCGATATCACGCCGATCATGTCGTGCCTTTGGCACGCGGTGGCTCCAACGATATCCGAAACATTCAGTTGTTGTGTGCGCCGTGCAACCTAAGCAAGGGGCACAGCGATCCGATCGTCTGGGCGCGGAAGAAAGGTTTGCTGCTGTAGGAGGGTTTGATGCCCCTCTCTGATAATCAAGACGACGACGAAATCGTCGCCGAGGCTAAAAAAAGATTCGATAGGTGTGTGGCCTGGGAGACCCAATGGCGGCAACGTGCTGAATTTGACGCTCGTTTTGCGAATGGAGACGCCCATAACGGATGGCAATGGGATCAGAATGTTAGAAACGAAAGAGTTGGAAGGCCGTGTTTAAGTTATAATCAGGTTAGACAGCATAACCTCCAAATAATAAATGACCAACGGCAACAAAAGGCTCAGATCCACGTCAGTCCAACCGGCGGGCGCGCGTCCTACGAAGCCGCCCAGGTATTCAGCGGTATCATCCGGCGCATCGAGTATCAGTCAAAGGCGATCGACGCTTATAGCACCGCGTCCTATCATCAGGTTGAAACTGGTATTGGCTATGTTCGCATTGAGACGGATTATATTGGTTCCGATACTTTCGACCTCGATCTGTTCATTCGCCGCGTGCCAGACCCCAAGACCATCTACATGGACCCGGATTGTAAGGAGTATGACAAGTCTGATGCGTGCTTCGCCTTCGTGTTCGAGGATATTCCGAGGGACAGGCACGAAGAGGAATACGGCGAAACCGACAGCCCGGCTCCGGCCACGCTAGACCGGACGGACGGGTGGAACGACAAGGACCATGTTCGCCGGGCCGAATATTGGCGCAAGACGCTGACGGCCGGAAAGATCCACCAGCTACGCGACGGCCTCATCATCAACGACAGCGAGATACCGAAGGATTTGCGCGACGACGTGATGCGCCTCGTGGTGAAAACCCGCGACGTTCAGACGCCCGAAATCGAATGGTTCAAGCTGTCGGGCGACAAAATCATCGACAGAGAAAAGTGGCTGGGGAAATACATTCCGCTCGTGCCATGGATCGGCGAAGAGACCGTCATAGACGGCGTGATGGACCGCAAGGGCCATACGCGCGCGATGATCGACGCTCAGCGTATCTACAATTACTGGGCGTCGTCAGCCGTCGAGCAGGTCGCGCTGCAAAGCAAAACGCCCTACGTCGCGCGGGCCGACGCCGTCGAGGGCAGGGAAGAGCAGTGGGCCACGGCCAACGTCAAGAACTGGTCCGTCCTGGTCCACAACGCGCTGGACGAGCAGGGCAACCCGATACCGCCGCCCCAGCGTAACGACCCGCCCGTGATGGCGCAGGCTTATATTCAGGGCATGACGATCGCGCGGCAGGATCTCATGGCCGTGTCAGGGCAGTATCAGGCGGAACTCGGCGCCCCAGGTAATGAGCGCAGCGGCGTCGCCATCCAGCAGCGGCAGCGCCAGGGCGATACGGCGACGTATCATTACATCGATAATCAGGCCAAGGGCATCAGGCAGGTCGGCCGCATTCTGCTCGATCTGATCCCAAAGATTTACGACGTGCGCCGCGTCGTGATGACGTTGGGTGAGGACGGCAGCGAGAGCAAAGTGCTCGTCGCCCCAGATGCGCCCGAAGCCCACCAGCAGATAGCACAAGGCCCTGGCGGGCAGCCGATGCCGGTGCAGCCGGGTCAGGCCCAGCAGCAGACGGAAGATCCCGACAGGCCGGACCCGATGATCATCTTCAATCCTCAAATTGGAACCTACGATGTCGAAGCGGATGTTGGTCCCGCGTATGGCACCCAAAGGCAGGAGGCCGCGAATGCATTTTCACAAATAATGCAACAAAACCCAGCGGCCTTTCAAATAGTAGGAGACTTTTGGGCCAGAAATTCAGACTTCCCCGGTGCAGATGAACTCGCTGAACGCCTCGCGCGAGGCATTCCCCCCAACTATAAGGCGGGTCCAGACCCGGCGGTTGCCGC
>DATLVQ010000650.1:0-5167 GCA_035577325.1 Bryobacteraceae bacterium
TGTGCTGGCCGCATCTTAGAAAAGTCACGCGGCCTTTCCGCCGAACACCCTTCATGAATCTGTTGAGACGGATCGAACCCGCGAACTGACCATGCGGGGTCAAGTGACCGCGTATGGTCAACCATCGTGCTAGAGATGATCAGGAAACAACATTGCCGGCGGATTCCGCGGCACCCGGTGATTGAGTTTCCGAGTCGTACGCATAGGCGAGCGGTTGGCCTGTGTACACGTTATTTCGTGTCAAACTCTCAGCCGCGATTGCATCCTGACCTGGCGCCCGCTCACCGTGAAGCCAGTACAGGAGCCCGCCGATAATGGCCAGATTGCTTAGCAGACCGGCGATCGCACTCGCGCCAACATTGGGATTGAAGACTTGGGGCAGATTGCCAAAGAGGCTGCCAAGAGCGACGTAGCATACGAGGATACCCAATGCCCAGCGTGTCTTTCGGCCAGACAATAGCAGAGCCGCTCCGGCCATCTGTAAAGGGCCGCCGATGGCCATGGAGTGCAGCCCGGACCCCCAATGGGCGTCGGGCGAAATCTCCATGACGAGGCCCGTGGCGCTGAGCGTCTCCGCGAGTCCCGAGAGAAAAAATGAGCTCGCGACGAGAATGCGCGCCCATGTTCGGAGGTTCATCGTCATCTAGATCCGCTCCCTTAGGTCGCGGCTCGGAAAACATCAGTTGACTCGTGGAACCGCGCCATCAGGCCGCCACGCCGGCTAACCGCGCCGGATCGGCAGAGGCACTCAGGCCCTCCTGACAGGAAATGCAATGGAGCGCCCATGGAATCGCCCTCAGGCGCCTGTCGGAAATAGGATCTCCACAATTCATGCAGATTCCATAGTCTTCCCGATCCATCCGATCCAACGCGTCGCCAACCAGATTCAGTTGGTGGAAATCGAGCCGGTTGACCTGCAAGGCGACAAACTGGTCGTAAAAGACTGGCGCCTGGTCGTCCGGCGCAGCGGTTCCCGGCCCGGCCAGCGTCTCAAGCTGCGCGCGGAGGCTCGCAAGCAAGTCCGCTTTCTTGGCGAGCAAGAGCTTCCGATAATTTTCCACGCCATTCTCCGGACCCTTTGCCTTTTTCATAACTTCAACGGCCTCCGTTGCCGCGTGCCAGCCTCACTAGCCAATCGCCCTGCGTCCTTGAATCAGATTGATTACCATGACAACCAACGCCAGAACCAGCAAGATGTGCAGAAGGCCCCCCATGGTATATGAAGTCACCATTCCCAGCGCCCACAGCACGAAAAGAATTACGCAAATTGTCCAAAGCATGTTCTTACTCTCCTTGAATTACGATCTGGTACACCTTACAGAATGCCCAGCGTGCCTAGGCGAAACGCTTATCGCGTAAGCCGGTAGCTGGTTACATTCCCCCACAACCCGACGGCCTGCAAAAGCCAGACACAAACGGCAACCACCACCACGACATTCAGAATCGTCTTGATGCTGGACGCCATGGGGATAAACCTGTTGACCAGATACAACGCCACGCCGACCACGATCAACGCAATCACGAGATTGATCAAAGGCATTTCTTTTACTCCTCAAGAACTCAGGAGCAATCCGCTGCCCAATCCCCAAGGCGGGGAAAACCCTTACCTTCTAGGGCCGCCATCAACTCGTGAAGCCGCCCGCCTTGGCGCGCTGCGCCAATACGCGTGAAGAGTACTCTCGCACTTGGCGGACGACAGGATAGCACCGGCACAAACCGCGGACTTTTGTCAGGGATCTTCCGGACAAAAGTCTCCATTCTTAGCAGCATCCCTGATACTGCATTGATAGCCGCGGCAGCACACTTGTGTTGTAGGGCCGCCGGACCGATATCCTGTTAGTGCCACCGCGGGAAGAGAGAGAGGATTATGCAAGCCGCTGACGCACCAGCACAAGCCGCCAGCTGGCTTGTTGAAAATGGTCCGAGAGCCCTTGAGATGCTGTTCCGGGCCATCGTCTACCACCCTTCCGCACCCATCCTCATTACGGACAACGATGGCAATTACCGGGAGGCCAGCGCTGGAGCCGGCAAGCTATTCGGGATCTCGCGGGAAAAAATCATCGGCCGCCGGATGGATGATTTTGCCGAGCCGGGTTTCAAGCCGGAAATGTCACAGCTCTGGCGCGCTTTTCTGGAGCATGGCGAGCAAGCTGGTGCGCTCCGCCTGGTGGGTCCGGATGGCAGCCTGCGCGAAGTTGCGTACTCGGCCAAAGGGAACGTAATGCCGGTGCGTCATCTCGTGGTCCTGCGCGAGACGACGGCGCCCGCGCAAACCGACAATCCTGCCGCGACTGAAACCGACCAGATTCCATCCTGGGTGCAGGACTACGCGCTATTCCTGTTGGATGCGGACGGGCTTGTTGCCACTTGGTATTCGGGAGCATCACGCATATACGGGTACGGAGATAAAGAGGCCATTGGCCAGCATATCTCTTTTCTCTATTCGGACGAAGACACTCTCCGCGTCAAGCTACAGGAACACTTGAGGAGGGCCTCGGCCGAAGGCCATTTCGGAAACGAAGGCTGGCACCTGAAGAAGGACCGGTCGCGATTCTGGGCGAATGTCATTACCATGGCCCTCAAAGACGAAAACGGGGATTTGCAGGGATTTGCCGGCGTGGTGCGCGATTTCAGCCAACGTCACCAGAGGGACGAAAAACTGCGGCGCAGTCACGCGCGCGTCCGGCCGATCCCATCGCAATCCACCATCGCCGGCGTCGTTTGCGGTGAGTTCGATCGTATTCCCGAAGTGAATGATGCATTTCTCGAACTGGTCGGATACAGCCGCGAAGATCTGCTGGCGGGCCGGCTCCACTGGCCCGATCTCACGCCCCCGGAGCACGCTCCGCTCGATGAGCTGGCGCATGAAGAATGCCTGCTGTTCGGAGCATGCACGCCTTTTGAAAAAGAGTTGATGCGGAAGGATGGGACCCGCGTCCCTGTCCTGGTTGCCACGGCGGTGTTGAAGCTCTCTCCGTTCCGTTGGATCACTTTTGCTCAAGATCTTCGCGAGCGCGACCGGCTGGAGAGTATAACTGACGAAGATGTCGAGCTCAAACAAGACTTCGAGGAGATCGTAGGCAGCAGCGCGGCTTTGCGGCGGATTCAGCGCCAGGTTGAAGTGGTCGCACCTACGGACGCGAATGTATTGATTTTGGGAGAAACCGGTACCGGGAAGGAATTGGTAGCCCGTGCCATCCACCGTATGGGTCCTCGCAGGGGTCTTCCTTTCATCACCTTAAACTGTGCCGCCATTCCGACCGGTCTTCTCGAGAGTGAGCTATTTGGCTACGAGCGAGGAGCTTTTACCGGCGCTTTGTCGCAAAAGATCGGCCGTTTTGAGATGGCCCACCGTGGAACTCTCTTTCTCGATGAAGTGGGTGACATCCCACTGGATCTGCAACCCAAACTCCTGCGCGCATTGCAGGAGAAGTCATTCGAGAGGCTGGGCGGAACTAAGACGATCCCCATCGACGTTCGGCTGGTGGCGGCGACCAACCGCAACTTAACGCAGATGATGGGCGATAAACTCTTCCGGAGCGATCTATATTACCGGCTCAAGGTCTTCCCGATTACGACACCTCCGCTGCGCGATCACCCCGAGGACATCCCGGTGCTCGCGCGGCATTTCACTAAGAAGTACGCCGGAAAAATGAACCGGCAGATTGACAAAATCCCATCAGATACAATGCAAGCCTTGTTGAACTGGCCGTGGCCGGGGAATGTACGGGAGCTCGAAAACTTCATTGAACGGTCGGTGATCCTTTCACGCGGCCCGCACCTCCGTGCTCCTCTAGCTGAGATACGGCCAGACGCCATGGAAGCCGCAGGTGACACTACTCTGGCGGGTGTGCAGCGGGAACATATCGTCCGTGTGCTGCGGGAGGCCAGTGGCGTGATCAGCAAGGCCGCAACGCGTCTCGGACTCCCCCGGACCACCTTGAACGCTATGATGCGGAAACTTGGCATCTCTCGCAAGGATTTTTGACCAGCCGATTTTTGACCACCAAAGGTCACTTGACCATATAGCGTTACTCGTCGACGTCAGTTTCCCTCCGAATCAGGCCCAGCTTTCACCGGCAAGCCAATGGGCTCAATACAACGGCAACTTGGTGCGACTCGTGCGAGAGGAATGGAGATCGCCCAAAGCCCATCTTGGGGTAGCTGGGTCGACCAAAGAGGTAGAAAAATGAGACGGATTCTGGCGACTACGTTAGCTCTTGTACCTTTAGCTCTGATGCCGCTGCCGGCCAGGGACAACGAACCCGCAAAGCGGTTGAATGAAGCCGCCGAGGTGTTCTCTGAAGTCATGGCAGCGCCGGATAGGGGCATTCCGGATGAGATGCTTGAACATGCACACTGCATCGTCATTGTGCCCGGGCTCAAGACAGCGGCCTTCGTCTTTGGTGGTAAGTATGGGAAAGGCTACCTCTCCTGCCGGAACAAGGGTGGGGCCGGATGGTCGGCGCCGGGCACGGTTCGCATCGAGGGCGGCAGCGTCGGCTTTCAGATCGGCGGATCCGAGACGGACTTGATCATGCTGGTGATGAATGAACGTGGGGCGGATAAACTGCTTTCGAGCAAGTTCACCCTTGGTGCGGAGGGCTCCGTCGCCGCGGGTCCTGTGGGACGCACGGCAACGGCTCAAACCGACGCGCAAATGCATGCTGACATACTCTCGTGGTCGCGATCGCAGGGATTGTTCGCCGGCCTGGCTCTGGAAGGAGCCACCTTGCGGCAGGATCTCGACGATAACACTACGCTCTATGGAAGGAGGCTGGAAAACCGGGAGATCGTGACCCGGGGAGTCCGTCCACCCAAGTCAGCCGCCAAGCTGATCGCTCTGCTGAACCACCACTCGCCGCGCGAGGAAAAACGCGCATCGGCGAGATAGTCCAAGAACAACGAAAGGACAATATGAAAGTCATAATAGGCGTTTGCCTTGCGGTATGCGGGGTTCTATCGGCGCAGGCACCGGCGCAACAATCGAATGAGAATAGTTCCAGGATAGCTGCCGGGACGGCGCCTGTTTATCGCGTCACCGTGACAGCGCGCACCGCGAAAGCCATCAACTACCGCCACCGCAGTGGAGCGACAAAGATCGATTTCCGCGGCACCGAACTGCTGCCGGCCTCCCATGGCGAGGCCAAGGTGGAGAGCAAGCAGG
>DATLVQ010000651.1:0-6421 GCA_035577325.1 Bryobacteraceae bacterium
GCGCGTATTCTTCATTACATCCATCATCGCCGTCATCATCGCGTTTATCCTGGAGCCGTTCGTCGGGCTGCTCATGCGCATCCGTTTCCCGCGCAGCGTAGCTAGCTTCGTGGTCTGCAGCATGGCACTGATGCTCTTGTATCTCGTCGGCCTGGGCGCCTACACGCAGATTGCCGGGCTTTGGGACGAGATGCCGCGCTTCAGCCAGCGCGTCAACGATGTAGTAGAAGGGGCGCGCCACAAAATCGACGAATTGGAGAACTCCACCTATCGCCTGATCGTGCCCGCGCGCCAGCAGGCCAAAGCTCTCCCGCCGCAGCCCCAGCCGCCGTCATCGTTATCCAAAGGCCGCAAGCGTAGTCAGGAACCGCCTGTCGCGCTAATTCAAGGCCTGCCCCCCGGCATCCCCGCCGTCATCCCGGAAGTCCGGATTCACGAAGAGCAAAAGCAGCTGAGCGATTTGGTATACGAGCGCATCGGCTCGCTCTACCAGATTCTCCTGATGTCTTCTTTCGTGCCGTTCCTGGTTTATTTCATGCTGAGCTGGCGCGATCATATTCACCGCAGCTTTCTGCAGTTTTTCGAGGGCGAAGACCGCATGGCCGCGGCCCGCAGCCTACAAGGCATCGGCGACATGGTGCGCGGCTTCGTGGTGGGCAATTTTGTGCTCGGCATTCTGCTGGCTGTGCTGAGCTCGATCGTCTTTTGGGTGATCGGCCTGCCGTACCCCCTGCTGGCCGGTCCGGTAAGCGGTTTTCTTAGCCTGGTGCCGTATGTCGGCCTCCCGCTGGCGCTGCTTCCTCCAGCGATCGTGGCCATCGCCGGCGGCAGTCCGTTGGCCAGCTTCTTGATCATTATCTTTGCCATCGCCATGCTCCACCTCATCGCCATGAACCTGCTCTATCCCAAGATCGTCGGCTCACGCGTCCATTTGAACCCGCTGGCCGTGACGTTCGCGCTCATGCTGTGGGGCTTTCTCTGGGACGCCGCCGGCCTGCTGCTCGCGATCCCCCTCACCGCCGGCATCAAAGCCGTCTGTGACAACGTCAAGGGATTGCGCCCCTTCGGCAAGTTCCTGGGGGATTGATGGGGACCACACGTCCGTAATAGACAGCCACTGATACCTGTCCTACCATTGAAACTTCCTGATGCCGGTTCCCGATTCCGCTGCCGCCTTTCTCGCGGGTTTGATTGCCCGTGCACGTCCACTGCGCAAGCGCATCGTATTTCCAGAGGGTCATGATCCGCGCGTGCTGGAGGCAGCGGCCCGGCTCGCGCGCGAAGGCATCGTCCAGCCGATCCTGGTCGGGCGGATGCCGACCCCCGTGCCTCCGGGAGTGACGTTCGTCGACCCACTCAGCTGCGACCGCAAGCTTGATTATGCCGCGATGCTCTATGAAAGCCGGAAAACCAGGCTTCTGACGCTTGCGGACGCGCAGCAGCTTTCGCGCCAGCCTCTTTATTTCGCCGCGCTGATGGTGGCGGCTGGCGACGCCGATGGCAGCGTGGGCGGTGCCGTAAACACCACGGCCGATACCGTTCGCGCCGCACTCCACGTCATCGGGCCCGCGCCGGGCGTCCGCCTGGTTTCGAGCGCTTTCATCATGGCGCTCCAAAACCGCGACCTGGGTCACAACGGCCTCATGGCATTTGCGGATTGCGCCGTCGTTGTCGACCCCACGCCTGCCGACCTGGCGGAAATTGCCATCGCCACCGTCGAAACCACACGCCGCATCATCGGCGCGGAACCTTCAGTTGCCCTGCTTTCGTTTTCCACCAAGGGCAGCAGCCGGCACGCGCGTGTCGACAAGATCACCGAGGCTCTCCGCCTCGTCCGTGAACGCGCTCCCGATCTCAACATTGACGGCGAATTGCAGCTCGATGCCGCTCTGTTCCCCGCGGTCGCGCATTCAAAGGCCCCTGTATCCAAGGTTGCCGGTCGAGCCAATACCCTGATCTTTCCCGATCTCGACGCCGGTAACATTGCCTACAAGCTGGTCGAGCGCCTGGCCGGCGCCGTGGCTATCGGCCCCGTGCTCCAGGGACTCGCCCGGCCAGCTAACGATCTTTCGCGCGGTTGCTCCGCTGACGATGTGTTCAACGTTGCCGCGCTGACTGCGATCCAGGCCGATGCCACGCCGGCCGGAGTTTGAGATGCTGCCCTTCCACCTGGTCTATCACGAGGGGTACGATCTCAATCTCGGCAGCCACGTTTTTCCCTCGCAGAAATTCCGCATGATCCGCGACCGCCTGCTGGCCGAAGGCTTCGCCGCGGCGGAGGACTTCATCGCGCCCGGGCCCGCTCCCGATGAAGATCTGCTGCTGGTCCACGAGCGCGGCTGGATCGAGCGTCTAAAAACAGGTCGCCTCAGCTATGAAGAAATCCTGCAGCTCGAAATTCCGTATTCGCCCGAAATGGCACGGGCCTTTGTCCTGGCCGCAGGCGGCACTACGCTGGCCGCGCACCTGGCGCTCGACGATGGCATTGCTTACAACGTCGGCGGCGGATTCCATCACGCGTTTCCGGATCACGGCGAAGGTTTTTGCGCCATCAACGACATTGCCGTCGGCATCCGGAAACTGCAGCGGGAAGGCAAAATCACGCGCGCCATGGTGGTGGATTGCGATAATCACCATGGCAATGGCACCGCCGCCATTTTCGCAGGCGACCCCACGGTTTTCACGCTCTCCATCCACCAGTACAATAATTACCCCGCGCGGAAACCGACGTCCTCGGTGGATATTCATTTGAGCGACGGCGTGACCGACGAGGAATATATCGAGCGCCTGGGCGCGGCTTACCGTTTTCCCCTTCACGGTTTCCACCCCGAGTTAATCGTCTATGTCGCCGGCGCGGACCCCTACTGTGAAGACCAACTCGGCGGCCTCTCGCTCACTTTCGAAGGTCTTCAGCGCCGCGATCGCCTCGTGATCGAGACGGCGTTACGCGAAGGCGCGGCGGTAGCCATCGTGCTCGCAGGCGGCTACGCCGTCCGCGTGGAAGACACAGTCACCATTCACGCCAACACCGCCAAGGTCGCCAAGGAAGCGCTGGAAGCAGTAGGCTGGGTGAAGAAGTAGACACTTTGATTCACCGGATCGATTTTTCTGGATAACGCATCGCCCGGCTGGTCAGTTCCTCCACAAACTCACTCTTTGCCGCGTTGAACGCGGACCGGTCTTCTCGAAACCGCTCGGCAAGCACGATCTTCAGTTCGCCGTAAATTTTGGCGTCCTTTGGGTGAGCGCGGAGGTAATCTCTGAACGCCACATGCCTTCGAAACCGGCGCTGCAGGGTGGGCAGACGTAAAGGTGATGAGGAGGATCGTCGGCGGCACGGAAGGCCTCTCGCTCGGGGACGCCCAGGTTTCCTCGATGAACGTAGCCCAACCTCGCGAGGCGCTCGATGGCCGCGGCAAGCATCGTTTCCGATGCTAAGAGCACATCGATGTCGATGATGGGCTTGGCCGCCAGATCGGGAACCGCAGTGCTGCCAACATGCTCAATGGCCGCCGCCATATCACCAAGTACATTGGCAATTCGTTTCCGAAGGGACTGAAAACGCCCGGGCCAATCGGGATCGTAGGCCAAAATGATAACCGGATTCTCCATGCCTGAATCATTGATACCAAAGTACGGCGGGCAATATCCGCGCACGCAAGCAGTCGGCCGCCTCTCACGTCCCCGCGCACATCACCAGCGGCTTCGGTCGGCGCGGCTTGACCTCGGCCGGATCGAGCAGATGCTCGGGCTTGAACTTGGACTTCGACCACTTCGAGCCCTGGTCAAATGCGATCCCCAGAAAGTATCCATCGTCGCGCCAGTAGCAGGAACGGACATAGCCGTGGAACTCCTGCTTGCCGCAAACCAGCTGCACGCGCGTATTCTCGGCCACCGGATTCTCGGCCTGCACGCACGCCCCCGACGCCGAAATGTTTTCCAGAACTACGGTCTCCTCGCGCTCCTTCTGCGGCCCCTCGGACCAGCGCAACTGGACCAGATCCGAGCATAGGTAACGAGTTTCCACGCGCCGCTCTTGCATGGCGATTTCTCAAGAGGGAGGGCGAGCCGCATCCGCGCATCGCACCGCAGTGGCACCGCAGCACGCGCGATGGAGCGTGGCCGGCATTAGTAGGGAGGTTCGAGGCGTGAAAATTCGAAGCGCATGGGATCGTGGCCGCGCTGGGTCAACTGTCGTGCACAGTCTTCGATAGAATCCCCAATGGCTTCGATTCGGCGCAATGGCAGCGCTTCGGGCGTATAAATTTCGAGTGCGATGAATTTACCGGTAAGGGCAATCCGCTCTTCGAGCGTCAGCCGTTCCGGCGCGCGTCCGATGGCTTGCTTGGGATCACTGGCTGCGGTGGCAGGCATGGCACATTGACTGGAAAAGCATTGTACCAGAAGGCAAACCGCGCTTCACTTGCCGTCCGCAAAACGCCCGCCGCTTCGACGAAGTGCGATGCGGGCGGGCCGTGATAAATCTCCTGGTTCCCCCACCCAGACTCATTCGCTGCGCTTTCCTCGCCTCTTGGCGTATTCCACCGCGACCATGATCACAAGCGCCGTGACGCCATATAGCGCCATGCGCAACTGGTCATGCCCTTCCGTCACGGCGAATGAACCGTTGGGAGGCAATATCCAAGCTACTGTCAACAGCGAGCAAAAATACATTACTACCGCCGGGCGCCATGACCATCGCGCCGCTGTGAGCGCGATTCCGATTAGAAACAGATCCATGAAACGCGGCGGAGGAGTGGTAAAAAGGAAAATCCCAACCGCGGCCACAACCAGAGAGTATGCGGCCGCGACAAAATACGGCAGTTGAGAGGGCTTCACAAGGGTACCTGCATAGGTTGTCGATTTTCTTTACAGTGTTGGGTACCCTTGCAGCCTCAATGGAGTGCACCTTAGACGCGAGCCGGGCGGACGCGTGCTCGGTGTGCCGGAACTGCTAAACAGCACGCTAAACAGAATCCCTATCATACGATTCGCTCCCGGCCGCTGCTTGCGCCATTCGTCAGAACTCCGGTGCCAACGTAGGCCGACCAGTCACAGTGACGCAGCAGGAGCGCGTCCGCTATAGTGGTGTGAAGCGCCGCAAAAATGATTCCTGCGAAGCTCGCGGCCCCGTAGAACCATCTAAAACACTCAGTGGAAACTAACGTAACTGCGATCCCGGCTGAAGCCCCAAAAGGTGTTCGGCCCAGTACCGCCTTCACAATTCTGGCCGCCATCAGCTTCTGCCATTTCCTGAACGACATGGTGCAATCGCTAATCCCGGCGATCTATCCCCTGTTGAAGAGCACGTTCGATCTCGACTTCGGACAAATCGGCCTGATCACTCTCACCGGCCAGACGACAGCGTCTCTCCTCCAGCCGCTCGTTGGTCTCTACACCGATCGCCGCCCCAAGCCTTATTCGCTGACCGCCGGCATGGGATTCACGCTCGTGGGACTGCTCCTTTTGTCGCTGGCGCCAAGTTTCGACCGGATTCTCCTTGCCGTGGCGCTGGTCGGCGTAGGCTCCGCCGTGTTTCACCCCGAGTCGTCACGCGTGGCGCGCATGGCCTCCGGCGGGCAGCACGGGCTTGCGCAATCGCTGTTTCAGGTTGGCGGCAATGCCGGATCGGCACTGGGCCCTCTGCTCGCGGCATTCATCGTTCTGCCCAGGGGTCAATTCAGCATCGCCTGGTTTTCGCTCGCCGCGCTCCTTGCCATGATCGTGCTCACCAACGTCGGCTCGTGGTCGAAAAAACACCGGGCCGAAAAAGCGAAGTCTTCGGTGGCTCATAGCGAACACCGTCCGGCAGTGGCTCCCCGCCGCGTCATGATCTCGATCGCGGTCCTGATTGCCTTGATCTTTTCCAAGTATTTCTATTTGGCGAGCGTTATCACCTATTACACGTTTTACCTGATGCACAAATTCCACGTGTCCGTCCAGAACGCGCAGGTACACCTGTTCGTGTTCCTGGGTGCGGTCGCGGCCGGCACCATCATCGGCGGCCCCATTGGCGACCGCTTCGGCCGGAAGTATGTCATTTGGTGCTCGATCCTGGGCGTTCTTCCGTTCACGCTCGCGCTGCCTTACGCCAACTTGTTGTGGACTGGAATTCTCAGCGTGGTCATCGGCCTGATTCTCGCGTCGGCATTTTCTGCCATCCTGGTTTACGCGCAGGATCTGATCCCCGGAAAAGTGGGCATGATCTCCGGCCTCTTTTTCGGCCTGGCCTTTGGCATGGGCGGCGTCGGTGCGGCCCTCCTAGGTGAACTCGCCGACCACACCAGCATCGATTTCGTCTATCACGTCTGCGCCTTCCTCCCCGTGATTGGCCTGTTGACCGCCTTCCTGCCGAATCTGGAGAAGGGCCGAGTGAAACCAGCGTGATGCATCGGTAGCGCAGGGTCACGCGCCTTTTGCG
>DATLVQ010000652.1:0-22728 GCA_035577325.1 Bryobacteraceae bacterium
GCCCGGGCGGCCAAAAACACCATGGATCCGACGGCAATGACGGCGCCGTGCGGCAATCGCATAGCGCGCGCGCTTCTTACATCCAATTCCTCGCTACTTTGGTACGGCGCTCTGAAGTGCGTAATCTCGTGCAGGATCCAGCCCACGTTCCAGAAGGTCTTGCGCACGCGCCCGGCAAACAACAGAACCACGAGCGCCGACACGCCACCCAAAACGGCCGTAATGATGAACAGCATGATCCAGTTTTGCCAGCCGACGATCGCGCCTACGGCCGCCATCAGTTTGGCATCACCGGCGCCCATGGCGCGCAACATATACAGCGGAAAATAGATCAACAGCGCCAGACCCATGCCCTTGCCGGATTGCGCCAGACCGGACAGGAGGCCAAGCCAATAGAGGTTCACCGCGAAACCGAGCACCAGCCCGACCAGCACCAGCCAGTTCGGAATGCGGCGGTAGCGAAGATCGTAAATTCCTGCAGTCAAGACGATTAGCACAAGCACAACCTGCGTCACCGGCGGCAGATACGTCAACATTCCATTTGAGTCCTCAATATACCTTAGTTAGCATCCCAAATTTATTCGGGTAAATACACTAATTTTCACCAAGAAGGGCGCTTTGATACGGTGATAACTATGGCTGATACCAGTACGCTGCGAGCCCCTACGTTTTGCGTGTAGGGGCTCTAGCGACATCGCTGGGTTACGTGGCACTCATGGGGCCGGCTCGCGGATAATAACCCTGTGGATCAAGCCCGCGAGTGGATCAAGAGAGCCTCAAAGATCGCCGTACTGACCGGCGCCGGTATCTCCGCCGAGAGCGGCGTACCCACTTTCCGGGGAGATCGTGGTCTCTGGAAAGAGCATAAGCCGGAGGAACTGGCCACCCCCGAAGCCTTTCTGCGCGACCCGCGCCTGGTTTGGGAATGGTACGACTGGCGCCGGCAAGCCATCGCCACTGCGAAACCAAACCCGGCTCATGTCGCGCTGGTGGAGCTGGAGTGCCGGAAACCGCACTTTACACTGGTTACGCAAAACGTGGATGGTTTGCACGACCAGGCGGGCAGCGGCCGCGTTCTCAAGCTACACGGCGATATTTGGCGGCTGCGCTGTCTGGAGTGCCGCTCCGATTGGCCCGACCGCCGCGCCCCGCTTCCCAAGCTGCCGCCGTACTGCCGCTGCGGCGGCATGGCGCGCCCGGGCGTCGTTTGGTTCGGCGAGCCGCTGCCCGCGGGCATGTGGCTCGAGGCGGAGCACGCCGTGGGCAACGCCGAGGTCTTGCTGGTGATCGGTACTTCTGCGGTGGTGCATCCAGCCGCGAGCCTCGTGACCGTGGCACGCATGGCAAGAGCCAAGGTCATCGAGATCAATGTCGAAGAGACGCCAATTTCAAGCGAAGTTGATTGCTCGCTCCGCGGACCGGCGGGCGAGTTGTTGCCCAAGCTGGTGTCATAGCCCAAGTGGCAAACGTTCCAGCCCCGAATATTGAAAAGCTCTACCGGCATCGTACATCTTCACGATGGACCGCCCGCATCTCCCGATGGCTGCGCCCGCCCGATCCGCTGATCCGGAACCCGCGTGAGCTTGAGGTTGACGCGCCGCTCGGCCGGTGGAACCTGTATATCGGCGGCGCAGGGTCGCGCGTGGATGGATCGGTGAATATCGATTTGTTCGCGCTGCCCGGCGTCGATGTCGCGGCCAACGCGGAGCAGTTGCCATTCCGTAGCGGCGTGTTCCAGCGCGTCGAATGCGATGCCGTGCTCGAGCATGTGGAGCGGCCCGAGCAGGTGATGGCGGAAATCGAGCGTGTGCTGGCGCTCGGCGGTATGGCGCACGTAGTCGTGCCCTTCTGCCACCCCTTTCACGAATATCCTCGCGATTTCCGACGTTTCACACCGGGAGGTCTGCGACAACTGGCGGGTGGATTAGCGGTGGTATCCGAGGGCTGGCGCACCGGCCCCACGGCCACGCTGCTGGTCTTCATTCTTGAATACGTGAAAGTCTGGCTGCCCTGGCGGCCGGCACGGATCGTCGCGCACGGCGTTCTGGGCTGGCTGCTGTTTCCGCTTCGCTATCTCGATCTGATACTGCTGCGGTCGCCGCGGGCGGAGCAGATCGGCAATCATTGCTATGTATGGTTGCAGAAATCAGCGCCGGCGAAATCCGAGCTGGGCAGATCAGACTAGCATCGCGACCTTGAGCGCTCGTAGATCCTCAAGGAGCATATCCGGCGAGTGCGCCGCCAGTTCTTCACGCGTCGAAATTCCCGTGTGAACGGCGATCGAGCGAGCCCCATTCTCCCGTGCTGCGATGATATCGCTGGGCGCATCGCCAATAAGCGAAACGCGTGCGCCGTCCTGAATCCAAGCCCGCCGGTGGGCGCGTTCGATAGCCATCCGCGCAAGCGCCGTGCGGTCGGGCGCCATCTCCGCGAACATGCCGAAATGGAAATAATGCCGCAGTCCCGCGCGTTCCATTTTCTTCCAGCCGATGCGCGTCAGATTGCCGGTCACCAGGCCTGTCGGGATGCCGCGACGCTTTATTGCATAGAGCAGCCGGCGCACGCCTGGGCAGGTTTTGTCCTGGAGGTCGGGGCAGCGGCGGACGTAGATGGATTGCGCGCGCTCCATGATGGCCGGCAGTTGGCGCCGGATCAGTTCCTCGGACGCGCCGGCGTTGCGCATCATGAGCGTGAGAATGTCTGGATCGAGCATCCCGTGGACTGGAACATTCTCAGTCGTGGTGTCGAGCCCGGTAATGGCCCGGACCGCCTCGACTAGCGCCTCCCGGTGATGCGGCCCAGCACGGCGGACAAGCGTGCCGTCGATGTCGAACAGCACCAGGGCGCGGGCGTTCATAATCGCCGCGCCAGCAGCCCTGGGCCGGTTTCGTTGGACTTCCCGGCAAGAACGGACATCTGCACGGGAACCCTGAAGCCCGAAAAAATCCGCGCTCGCGCCATCATCACGAAACGAACGATCATACAATAAAACTTGTGAGCGATCCGACATTGCGCGTGGGTTTGATCCAGATGGCTTGCTCCCGCGATCCCGGTGAGAACCTTGCCAAGGCCGAATGGCGCATTCGCGAGGCGGCGGGGAAGGGCGCGCAGATCGTGTGCCTGCAGGAGCTGTTCCGCTCGCAATACTTTTGTCGCGAAGAGGACGCGCGCCTGTTCGATCTGGCGGAATCGATTCCCGGCGCAACCACCGACATGCTGGCGCACCGGGCGCGCGACCTGAATGTCGTCATCATCGCATCGCTGTTCGAGCGGCGCGCGGCAGGCGTATATCACAACACCGCCGCGGTGATTGATGCCGATGGGTCGCTGGTCGGGATCTACCGCAAGATGCACATTCCGGACGACCCGCTCTATTTCGAAAAGTTTTACTTCACTCCCGGTGATCTGGGCTTTCGCACTTTCGATACACGATTCGGGCGCATCGCCACGCTGATTTGCTGGGACCAGTGGTATCCCGAGGCCGCCCGGCTGGCCGCACTCGGGGGCGCCGAAGTACTGTTCTATCCCACGGCCATCGGCTGGCATCCGGCCGAGAAGGCGCAATACGGCCCCGCGCAGCACGACGCCTGGCGCACGATCCAGCGCTCTCACGCCATCGCCAACGGTATTTTTGTGGCCGTGGTAAACCGCACGGGATTCGAAGGGCCGCCGGATCGCGGTCTGGAATTCTGGGGTGCCTCGTTCGTCGCCGATCCGTTCGGGCAAATGCTGGCTGAAGCCTCGCACGACCGCGAAGAGACGCTCATCGTCGAGTGCGACCGGCGCCGTATCGATGAGGTGCGCCGCAACTGGCCTTTCCTGCGCGACCGCCGCATCGACGCCTACTCCGGCATCCTGAACCGGCTGATCGATTAATGCAGACTCCGCGCGCCCTGGGCTTCCGCATGCCCGCCGAGTGGGAGCCGCATGAAGCCACCTGGATCGCCTGGCCGCACAACCGCGATGATTGGCCCGGCCGCTTCACGCCCATTCCGTGGGTCTATGCAGAAATCGTGCGGAAGCTGGCGTGCATGGAACGAGTGCGCATTCTGGTGAAGAACAGCGATCATCGGGAGAGCGCACGACGAATCCTGAAAAAAATCAGCGCCGATCTCGACGCGGTTGAATTCTTTGAGTATCCGACCGACCGCGTGTGGACACGCGACTATGGTCCAATTTTCATTCGCAACGCGCAGGGCGAAGTGGCCATCACCAACTGGCGGTTCAACGCGTGGGCCAAGTATGACAACTGGAAGAGGGATGACGCGGTCGCGGCGCACATTGGGCGGCGCTTGAAGATGCGCGCGTGGCAGCCGGGCCTCGTCCTCGAAGGCGGCAGCATCGACGTGAATGGCCGTGGCCTGCTGCTCACGACCGAGGAATGCCTCCTCAGCCCGGTACAAGCGCGCAATCCCGGGCTGGGGCGCCACGACATTGAGCATGCGCTAGGCGATTACCTGGGTGCGCGCCGAGTAATCTGGCTGCGGAACGGCATCGCCGGCGACGATACGCACGGGCACATTGACGATCTGGCGCGCTTTGTCGCTCCGGACACCGTCGTGATTTCGACTGAAGAGGACAAATCCGACGCGAATTACGAGCCACTGCGTGAGAATCTGCGCCTGCTGCGCGCTCAGCCGCTGCGTGTGGCCAAGCTTCCCATGCCGCTGCCGTTGATCTTCAACGGCCAGCGCCTGCCCGCCAGCTATGCCAACTTCTACATCGCCAACAATCTAGTGCTGGTGCCGACGTTCAATGATCCGAACGATCGCGTGGCGCTTGCAACATTGGCCCGCCTGTTTCCCAATCGCGCAGTGACGGGCATTCATGCGACGGAGCTGGTGTGGGGTCTGGGTACGCTGCATTGCCTGACCCAGCAGCAACCGGCATAACCGAGCATGCATACTTTCAGCGACGGGATTACTCCATTGAACAGCGCGCGACGAAGAATTGCCCGTGCTACCAATCAGAACGTGTAGAGCGGCGTGCCCGCGACAGGCTCCGGAGGCGCATCCCCGGCGGTCACCGGCTGGGCTTCCGAGAGCTGGCGGTAATAGATCCCGGTATCGCCCAGATACACCTCGAGATCGGACGGCTTCGGCAAAACGCCTTGAATCAGAGCTTCCGAGAGCGGGTCCTCGATATACTTCTGCAGGGCTCGGCGCAGGGGTCGCGCGCCATAGCTGCGGTCGGCGCAGGTCTTCTCCAGAATGTACTTCGCCGCGTCGGTGGTCAGGCGAATCTTAATCTGCTTAGCCACCAGATTGCCATTGATCTGCTCCACCAGCAGCCCGATGATCTTCAACAGATCCTCGTCGTTGAGCGATGTGAACAGAATCACCTCGTCCAACCGGTTCAGAAACTCGGGGTTGAACGCGCGCTTCACCTCGCTGCGTACCATGTCCTCGATCTTCGATGGAATTCCTTCTCCAGCCGGAGCCGAGAAGCCCAGATGCCCGCGTTTCTCAAGGAAGCGCGCGCCCAGGTTTGAGGTCATGATGATTATGGTGTTTTTGAAATCAACGGTGTTGCCCAGGCCATCGGTCAACTGGCCGTCTTCAAACACCTGCAGCAGAATGTTGTAAACATCCGGGTGCGCCTTCTCGATTTCATCCAGCAGGATGATCGAGTAGGGCGACCGTTTCACGCGCTCGGTCAACTGACCACCCTCTTCATAGCCCACATATCCGGGAGGCGAACCGATCAGCTTCGAAACCGAGTGTTTCTCCATGAACTCGGACATATCGAAGCGGATGAGAGATTTCTCGCTGCCGAAAAGGAACGACGCGAGCGCCCGTGCGACTTCGGTCTTGCCCACGCCTGTCGGACCCAGGAACAGGAACGATCCGGCAGGACGTGCCGAGGCTTTAAGGCCGGCGCGCGAACGCCGAATGGCGCGCGACAGCGCTGAGATGGCCTTTTCCTGGCTGATGATGCGCTTGTGCAGCTCTTCTTCGATGCGCAGGAGCTTGGCGATCTCTTCTTCCTTGATGGCGGTCATAGGCACGCCGGTCCAGCGCGCCACTACGTCCTCGATATCGTCCTTCGTTACGATGCCCGTCGACGTGTCGTCGAGATTGTATTTCTCGCGCAGCTGGCGCATGTTCTCGCGCTCTTTGCGCTCTTCATCGGAGTAAAAGCGCGCCTTCTCGAACTCGTGGTTCGCGATGGCGTTTTCCATGCGGTGCACGATGAACTTGATGCGCTTCTGAATATCGGCCAGATCGGCCGGCAGGGTGGTCTGGCGCAACTTCACGCGCGCGCCCGCTTCGTCGATCAGGTCAATCGCTTTATCAGGCAGGAAGCGGTCCGGGATATAACGGTTCGAGGTAAGAACCGCGGTCTCGATCGCCTCATCGGTGTAACCCACGGCGTGAAACTTCTCGTAGCGGTCCTTGATGCCGAACAGAATCTTGATGGCGTCGGCTTCAGTGGGCGGCGGAACCTTGACGGCCTGGAACCGGCGTTCGAGCGAACGGTCTTTCTCGATCGACTTGCGGTATTCGCCCGGCGTGGTGGCGCCGATGCACTGAATCTCGCCGCGCGAAAGTGCCGGCTTCAAAATGTTGGCGGCGTCGAGCGAGCCTTCGGCCGATCCTGCCCCAACCAGCGTGTGCAGCTCATCGATGAAGATGATGGCGTTCTGATTCTCCATCAGCTCCTTCATGATGGTTTTGAGCCGTTCTTCGAACTGGCCGCGGTACTTGGTGCCGGCGACAATCAGTGACAGGTCGAGCGCCAGGATGCGTTTTTCCGCAAGAAACGACGGTACGTCGCCTTCCGCGATGCGCTGCGCCAGGCCCTCGACGATGGCGGTCTTGCCCACGCCCGGCTCGCCGATCAGTACGGGGTTGTTCTTGGTGCGGCGGCACAGAATCTGCACCACGCGCTCCAGCTCGTAATCGCGGCCGATGAGGGGATCGAGCGAGTTATCGATGGCGGCCTGCGTCAAGTCACGGCTGAACTCGGCTAGTAGGGAACTCTCCTTGGGCCTATTCGACGTAACCTTTTCCGACGACGCGCGCGCCAGTTCTTCGCGAATCGCGGAGAGCCGCAGGCCGCGTTCGTGCAGGATCTCGGCGGCGAAGCATTTTTCTTCGCGCAGCAAACCCAGCAATAAATGCTCCGTGCCGATATGTTTGTGGCTCAGGCGTTCAGCCTCTTCGGCGCCATACGCCAGCACGCGCTTGCACTCATGGCTTAGCGGCAGGTCGACCGAAGTCGATACCTTTTCCCGAATGGTGGTATGGCCCTCGATCTGTTTGCGAATGGATTCGACGGCCGCGTGCGAACGCAAAAAACGGTTCGCTAGAGTTTTATCTTCCCGAAGGAGACCCAGGAGAAGGTGCTCGGTCTCTATGAACGGGCTTCCGAACTGGCTGGCCTCATAACGAGCAAAAAAAATGACTCTTCTGGCTTTTTCCGTGTAACGTTCAAACATACTGCGCAGCGCCCCCGCCGTGTGTGAAAAAAGGTCCCACTACTACAAAGATACTCCCTGTTCAAGTTCGGATGCAGGGTCATCAGGTGATTTCCCGACCAAAACCCCCCCGTCCAGCCGCAAAATACGGTCGCATCGTCGCGCGAATGACAAATTGTGGGTAACGAAAATCGAAGTGAGTTGATGTGACCGGTGCAGAGAAGTAAGGAGATCGAAGATCATCTCGCCGGTCCTGACGTCCAGATTGCCAGTTGGCTCGTCGGCCAGCAGGACCGAGGGATTTCCCACCAACGCCCGGGCGAGAACGACCCTTTGCTGCTCCCCACCGGACAGTTCCCCCGCACGATGCCCAGTGCGTGCTCCAAGTCCTACCTCCTCTAACCTGGCCCGTGAAGCCGAGGCTGCCTCCGCGTGAGACGTTCCGCGGATAAGCAATGGCATCATCACGTTTTCAAGCGCCGTAAATTCCGGCAACAGATAGTGAATCTGCCAAACGAACCCAACCGCCCGGTTACGGAAATTGGCAAGTTCTGAATCGCCGAGCCCTGATAGGTCCTTCGCTTTGTAGTATATCGCACCGCTCGTTGGCCTGTCCAGACCGCCCAGCAGATGCAGCAGTGTGGATTTGCCCGCGCCCGATTCGCCCACCATGGCGAGTCGCTCGCCGGCCGCGACTTCAAAGTTCACATTATCCAAAACCACCAGATCGCTCTCACCGGAGCGGTAAATTTTCGTGACGTTTTCAGCGCGGAATATAGGAGGCTGGCCGTTTGTGCTCACAGGACGCCCGCCTGCTGCAGAATCGGTTCGGCTTTCCGTCGAATGCGCGACGCAACTTCAAACGGATCCCCCTTTTGCAATTGGGGATAAAAAAGCTCAACCGAGAGCGGACCGCGATAGTGCTTTTCCGCAAGCTTCCGAATAATGCCCGTCAGAGGCGAAACGCCGTCGCCGGGGATCTCGCGCGTGCCGTTATCCAGTAATTCGCGCGCGATGCCGGGGACATCCTGAAAATGAACGTGATGAATTTCGCCATCATGGATGAGATCGAGATCTTCAAACTTACTGAGGCCGGCCCAGAAGTGATAGCAGTCGAACATGGGTCGCACGTTAGTATGAGCTCCCTGGCGCGTCACGTCGAGAGCTGTAGGCAGCGTGCCGATGAACGTCGAGCCGCGCATGAACTCGAGCATCGCCGTGATGCCCAGCGGCTTGACGATATCGCCCGCCTGGCGCAGGTTTTCGGCCCCCCGCGCGTAGTCGTCAGCCGTAAATTTCTCGGCCGTCCCGCAGGGGCACACCATGCGGTCGATGCCGAGCTCCGCCACCAGCGCAGCGGTGCGCTTGAGGTCTTCGAGAGCCTGCGCACGCCCCTCGTGTGGCTCGGCCAGGCCGCGCACGCCGCCCGAAGAGACTGCGCGCAGCCCTAGATCGGAAAGGAGACGCCTGGCGGCCGCGACGCTTTCGCGCCGGGTGAACTCTTCGACCAGCGGCGGAATCAGTTCCACGTGGCGGATTCCCGCGCGCGCATAACCCTCGAGCGATCCGCGAAAACCCGCGGCCACAGACGTGGTCTGGTGCATGCAGAGGAACATTTTGCCGCTCCCCGCGGCTGTAACGGGCACAGCCGCGCCCGCAGCCAGCAAGTTTCTGCGCGTGAGCATGCTAACAGAATACGTTAAGGTTGGCGAATTTCGAGATCCGACGGCGCAACGCGAAGGAAATCGCGGAGATTCCATGTCAGAGAACCTTGGCCCCGGCCTGCAGGCAACCATCGGCGATGATGGCATCGCAGCCCCACCAATGGACGGTGCGGGGTTTGCGGACGAGCTCGATTTCAACTTTCACGCCGCGATATGCTGTCTCCAGCGGCGCGCGTGGCTTGAGCCTGCCTATTCCCGTCGGCCATTGTTCTGCCATCCAGCCGCGGAGTAATGAGCAGCATCAAATCAATCTCTAGCTCTAGTACAAACCTACTATTTGTAGCCGCATCAACCAGTTGCATAATGTGAGGACATCAAACCCCATGAAACGGGCCTTTGGATATATTTCCGGTATCGTACTGTCGGCCGCCGCGCTGTTGTTGTTGCACGCCGCCAGCGCATCGCGCCAGCAGCAGGATCTTCTTTGGCGCCATCGCAATCTTGGTAAAGCCTTCTACGAGAACCCAACGACGCAAAAAGAAGCTGTGATTGAGTTCAAGCAAGCGCTCGATGTGGCGCCCGATTCCGCGCGTGAGAGGGTGAACTATGGCATCGCCCTGTTGCGCGCCGGCCTGACCAAGGAAGCGGTGGCGGAGCTGCTCAAGGCGCAGAAACAGGACCCGACCATTCCACACACGTGGTTCAACCTCGGAATTGTGTACAAGAAAGATGGCGATTACGAGCACGCCATCCAGCAGCTTGAACAGATGGCGAAACTGGTGCCCGACGAACCGGTAACGCATTACAACCTCGGCGTTCTCTATAAGTTGGCCGGGAAGCCCGCCGAAGGCCTTCAGCAATTGGAAATCGCTTCCAAGTTGAATCCCAATCTGGCTGGCCCGCACTTCCAGCTTTTCAATCAGTACCGGCAAGCGGGCCACGGTGATGAGGCGGCGCGCGAGCTGAAAATTTTTCAGGAGATCAAGAGGCACCAGGCGGGCGCAGCCGTGCCCGAAGACATGGAGTGGAGCTACTACGCCGAGATTTACGAGACAGTCGAGCCGCTGGCTGCCACCAACCCGCCGGCGCCGTTGCAATTCTCCGACCGGAAACTCGTGGGCCACTTCGATCCGGCGACCGCAGGCCTGGCGGTCGTGGATATCGATGGCGACGGCAACCCGGACCTTATCGCATGGTCGGCTGAGGGCGTTCAGGTTTATAAGAATGGCCGAACACCGGTCGCCAAGAGCGGTCTCGAGGCGTTAAAGAATGTCAGATCTATAGCGCCGGGCGATTTCGACAACGATGGATTGCCGGATCTTTGTGTGCTGACCGATTCCGGCGCGGCGCTCTATCACAATCGCAACGGCGTTTTCGAGAAGCATGCGGGTCAGCTGCCGGCCGGAGCCTATGAAAAGGCGGTGTGGCTCGATTACGATCACGATGGCGATCTCGACCTGCTGCTGCTGGGGGAGAAGTCCGCGCTCGTTCGCAATCAGGGCGCAGCTGGTTTCACCGACCAGACCGCCGAATTCCCATTTGTTCCTGGTCATGCGACGGCTGGCGCCTTGTTCGCGGTGCGGCATGACACTGCGGTGAGCGACTTGGCCGTTGCCTACCAGGACCGCTCCGGTGTGCTGTATCGTGACAGATTGAACGGGAAGTACGAAGCCATTCCGCTCGATGTAATTCCGGCAGCGACGACCGCGTTGCTGGCCGAAGACTTCAATAACGACGGCTTTCCCGATCTGGTGTCGCTTTCGCGAGATAAAGCGCAGTTGATCGAAAACCAGCAGGGCAAACTCGTAACGCTCCGCTGGTTCGAGGCGACTGTACCGGCCGTATTGGCCGATTTCGAAAACTCAGGTTACCAGGACCTGGCATTTTCGGACGCCGTTTTCCGTAATGAGGGCAAAGGCGCGTTCAAGAAGGCCGATGGTGTAGGTCCCGCGGCCGCGCTCATCGTCGCGGATTTCAATGGCGATGGACGCGTGGATATTGCCGCCGTCGCCAAAGACGGCACGCTGCACGTACATGAGAATCAGACCGCCACGCACAATAACTGGCTGCGCATCGGGATCGCCGGAGTGAAGAACCTGAAGCTCGCCTCGGGCGCGACCGTCGAGGTGAAAACCGGCGCAAGTTATCAGAAGCGCATTTATGAGGGCGTGCCGCTGGTATTTGGCCTCGGCGGGTATAAAGAGGTCGATACGGTGCGCATAACCTGGCCGAACGGCCTCATCCAGAATGAGCCCAAGCAACCGGTCCTTACGGCGCTGAATTTCAAGGAAGCTCAGCGGCTCTCCGGCTCGTGCCCTATGATTTTCGTGTGGAACGGGAAGCGGTTCGAGTTCATTACCGACGTTCTCGGCGTTGCCCCATTGGGCGCCAGTTCGGGTGATGGCCAGTACTTCCCTGTGGCGCAGCAGGAGTACGTGCAGATTCCCGGCGAATCGCTCGTGCAGCGCGACGGCGCCTATGAAATCCGCATTACCGAGGAGCTGCGCGAAGTTTCATATCTGGACCGCGTGCAGTTGATCGCGCTGGACCATCCGTCCGGCACTGAAATCTTCTCCAACGAGAAATTCAAGTCGCCGCCATTCCCCGATTTCCGGCTGTACGGCGCCCAGCGGCGCATTTATCCATCGCGCGCGCGGGATTCGGCCGGCCACGACGTTGTGGCGCGGCTGCTCAAACGCGACCGTACTTATCCCGACAGTTTTAGTCGCGATTACAACGGCATAGCCGAATTGCACCACCTCGATCTCGATTTCAATGGCGCAGCACGTGACGGCCGCGCGGTGCTTGTCTTGAACGGCTGGGTGGATTGGGCTGACGGCAGCACTTTTTTGCGCGCGGCCCAGGAATCCAAGAGCGGTCTGGTCTTTCCATATCTCCAAGTGAAGAACGCACTGGGCGAGTGGCAGACCGTCATCAAAGACATGGGCATTCCCGCCGGAAAACCGAAGACAATCGCGGTGGATCTCACCGGCAAGTGGCTGTCGGCTTCGCGCGAGATTCGCATCATGACCAATCTCTGCGTGTATTGGGACGAGATTTTCCTCGCGGATAGCGCCGCGCCGCCGGACGTGCGGCTCACGCCCGTGGACGCGGCGTCGGCGGATCTTCACTTCCGCGGCTTCTCAAAACCAACCATCGACCCGAGGCGCCAGCAACCCGAGGGTTTCGATTACCAAAACTGGATGCCTATATCCATGTGGAATCCGACGCCCGGTATGTATACGCGCTATGGCGACGTGCGCCCGCTCCTCCGGGCGGCCGACGACCGTTTCGTGATCATGGGTTCCGGCGACGAACTCCGTCTAGTGTTTCCCGCGCGCAATCTGCCCGCGCTCAAGCCAGAATGGAAGCGGGATTTTCTGCTTCTGGTGGATGGTTGGGCAAAGGATGGCGACTATAACACGGCGTACTCGCAATCGGTAGAGCCTTTACCGTTCCATGCTATGACGTCATATCCGTATCCCGCGCCGCAACAATACCCAGATGACGCAGCACACCGGGAATATCTGGAGCGTTATAACACGAGGCCCGCGCTGCAACTGGTGCGTCCGCTCGTGGCCGTAGCAAGGAGTAATGGGAAATGAGCACGCGCCACCTCCGAAAATGGACAGCATTTCTGTTTCTGGTCCTGCTGATTAATACCGCCTATATCGCGGCTTTCAACTCGCCGACGGTTTTCTACATGGGCAACGTCCTGCTGCACCTTGTGCTGGGCGTCGTGCTTACCGTGGCGTTGCTGTTTCTTCTGCGCCAATTTTCGCCGTCCGCGGGATTTTTTTTAGTTGCCGCGGCGCTCGGCCTGTACCTGGCGGTGCGCGGAAACACAACCGATCAGCGTTGGGCCTTGACTGCGCACATTGTTGCGGCGGCCATTGGTCTGGTAGCGTTCGCACCCTTCGCCATGCGCCAAACGCCGGCATTCCGCAAGGCATTTCAAGTCGCGCTCGCGCTGCTCGTCGTGCTTCCGTTATCCACGGCACTCTATCGCAGGGCGTTTCCGGATTCCAGCGCCCGCATCCGTAATCCTCTGACGGTGCCCACATCGATGGAAGGTGAAGGCGGCGGCCCGAAGTCCCCTTTCTTCCCGTCGTCCGCCCGAACCAATGTCGGCGGCATAATTCCATCGAACTTCTTCATGGATTCAGAGCGCTGCGGCGAGTGCCACAAGGACATTTACCAGCAGTGGAAAAGCTCGATGCACCACTTCGCGTCGTTCAACAACCAGTTCTACCGGAAATCCATCGAATACATGCAATCGGTAGTTGGCCCGCAGCCCAGCAAGTGGTGCGCGGGCTGCCATGACCACGCAGTCTTCTTCAACGGCCGTTTCGAGCGGCCTATTAAACAGCAGATCGATACGCCGGAGGCGCGCGCGGGCCTGGCCTGCACGTCCTGCCACTCCATCGTGCACGTGAACAGCTCCATGGGCAACGCCGACTTCACGATCGAGTACCCACCGCTTCACGAGTTGGCTACCAGCCGCAACAAGTACGTGCACGCACTCGATTACTTCCTGACATTTCTTAATCCCGGACCGCACAAAAAGTCATTTCTGAAGCCGTTCATGCGCGGCGAATCGGCCGAGTTCTGCGCGGCGTGCCACAAGGTGCATCTCGACGTGCCGGTAAACAAATATCGCTGGTTCCGCGGCTTCAACGATTACGACAACTGGCAGGCGAGCGGCGTTTCGGGGCAAGGCGCGCGATCGTTTTATTACCCGCCGAAGAGCCAGGTATGCGCCGATTGCCACATGCCTCTCGTCGCCTCGCGCGATCCCGGCAATCACGACGGGATGGTGCATTCGCACCGTTTCCCGGCAGCCAACACGGCTGTCGCCTATGCCAACCATGATGAAGCGCAGATGAAGTCGACGATGGATTTTCTTAAGTCGGGCTTCATCACGGTGGATATCTTCGCGGTCTCGCCGGTCGAGAATAAAGGCACCGAGATGAGGCGGCGGACCGGCGACGCGCCGCAGGCCATGACAGGTTTTGCCGTGGGCGAGGAAGCGGAATCGGCTTCGACGGGCGTGATTCGCGAAGTGGGGCAAGTTTCCGCGCCGATCGATCACGCCGGCACAACTCTGGCGCCGGGATCGACCGCGCGCGTCGACGTGGTGGTACGCACACGAAAGATTGGCCACTTCTTCCCGGCGGGAACCGTGGATGCTTTCGACGTCTGGCTCGAGCTTGAGGGCAAAGACGCCGATGGCCGCGTGATTTTCTGGAGCGGGCGTGTCGAGGATAACGGCAAGGGACCGGTCGAGCCGGGCGCGCACTTCTACAAAGCCTACCAGCTTGACAGCGCCGGCAACCAGATCGACAAGCGCAACGCATGGCAGGCGCGCAGCGTTCTGTATGTGCGCCTGATTCCGCCGGGCGCCGCCGATGTCGCGCATTATCGGGTAAAGATTCCGAAGGACGCCAAAGGCCCGGTCACGCTCACGGCGAAGCTCAATTACCGCAAGTTTTCCTGGTACTACACGCACTTTTCATACGCCGGCGAACCTAAGCCGGGACAGAATCCGGCGCTGCTGAACGCCTCGCAGAACAGTCTGGAGTATTCGTTTGATCGCGCCAACATTCCGCCGAATGTGTCCGGCGAGATCAAAGATCGCGTGCCGGACCTGCCCATTGTTACGCTGGCCGAAGCGAAAGCGACCATCGCCCTAGGTGAGACGAAATGGATGCCCGCGGTCCAGAAGCCGGATCGCGAGCGGTGGAACGACTGGGGCATCGGATTGCTATTACAGGGCGACTTGAAAGGCGCCGAATACGCGTTCAAGAAGGTCACTGAAGCCGAGCCCGGGTATGCCGACGGCTGGTTGAATGTGGCGCGCGCGTTGATCCAGGAAGGCGAAACCGACGCCGCCAAGCCGTATATCGAGAAGGCGCTCACCATCAATCCCAAACTCGGCCGCATCTACTTTTTCAAAGCGATGACGCAAAAATCCGATGGCGATTACGATGGCGCGCTGGCGTCACTACGCACGGTGGAGTCGATCTATCCCCGCGACCGCGTGGCGCTCAACCAGATCGCGCGCATTCTGTTTTTGAAGCGTCAATACGCGGAAGCGATCAAAGAGCTGGAACGCGTTTGTATGGTGGATCCTGAGGACTTGCAGATGCATTACACCATGATGCTATGCTACCGGGGCCTCGGTGATCGCGAGAAAGCCGCGCGCGAGGAAGCGCTGTTCCGCCGTTTCAAGGCCGAGGAGTCGTCGCAATCTATCACCGCGATCCGCCGGCAGATCAGCCCTGAAGATAATAATGAACGCCAGCAGATCCACGATCACGAGAGCGTGGCGCTCACGGGCGGCGGGCGATGAGAATCCTGGTTGGAGTCGCAATTCTCGCCTGCGCGTTCTTTATTTACGCCGATACCAAGCAGCCGGGAACGCCGGGTCCGCCGGTTCAACTCACTGATATCACCAGTGCGGCCGGGATCCACTTCACCCACAACAGCGGCAGAGCGGGGAAGAAATTTCTTCCCGAAACGCTCGGCGCCGGCTGCGCGTTCTTCGACGCCGACGGCGACGGCTGGCCCGATATCCTATTGATCAACAGCAAAGACTGGGCGCCGCGCGGTCGCAAATCGCTCAGCGCGCTCTATCGCAATAATCACAACGGCACATTCACGGACATAACCGCCGGCAGCGGCCTGGATGTTGAGATGTACGGTCTCGGCGTGGCCATCGGCGATTTCGATAACGATGGCCGCGACGACGTGTATATTACCGCGCTCGAGGGCGACCATCTCTTTCACAACGAAGGCGGCGGAAAGTTCCGCGACGTGACGGCGGCTTCAGGCATCCGCAATGCCAACTTCGGCACGAGCGCCGCATGGCTGGATTACGACCGCGATGGCAAGCTCGATCTGTTCGTCGCCAACTACGTGCAGTGGACGCCTAAAGCCGACCTGTGGTGCTCGCTGGATGGCGCGACCAAATCTTATTGCACGCCGGAGTCCTACAAGGGCACATCCTGCAAGCTCTATCACAACCTGGGCAGCGGCAAATTTGAAGACGTGAGCCAGAAGGCGGGCATCGCCGAGCCGACCAGTAAATCGCTCGGGATCACGGTCTTCGATTACAACAGCGATGGCTGGCCCGACATTTTCGTCGCCAACGATACGCAACCCAACAAGCTGTATCGCAATAACAAGAACGGCACGTTTACCGAAGAGGGCATGGCCGCTGGGGTGGCATTCGGCGAAGATGGTGTAGCGCGCGGCGCCATGGGCGCGGACGCGGCAGACTACGATCGCTCCGGGCTGCCTGATTTACTTGTCGGCAATTTCTCCAATCAGATGCTGGGCCTGTATCACAATGAGGGTACGGGTCTGTTTGTGGATGAGGCGCCGTCGTCGACGGTTGGCCGCGCAAGCCTGCTCAGCCTGGCCTTCGGCGTGTTCTTCTTCGATTATGACCTGGATGGCTACCCGGATATCTTCGCCGCCAATGGACACATCGAGGAAGAAATCGGCCGCGTGCAGCCCAAAGTACAGTACAAAGAAGCGCCACTGCTATTTCACAATCTTGGCAAGCGCCGCTTTGAGAACGTCACGGCATCGATGGGCCCGGCGTTCAACCGCGCCATCGTAGCGCGCGGTGCAGCGTATGCCGATTTCGACCGAGATGGCGATCTGGATGTGCTGATCTCGACGAATCACGGCCCCGCGTATCTTTACCGCAACGACGGCGGGAACCGGAACAACTTCCTGTGCGTACGCCTGGTGGGGACAAAATCCAATCGCGATGGCATCGGCGCCGTGGTGCGCATTGAGAGCGCTTCCGGCAAGCAGTGGAGAGCAGTGCATAGCGGGAGTAGCTACTGCTCGCAGAGCGATCTGGCTGTGACATTCGGGCTCGGCAAAGACCCAACCGTCACGGCTCTTGAAATCGAGTGGCCCAGCGGCGCGAAGCAGCGGCTCCCGAATATCGTCGCGGATCAATTTATCACCATCGCAGAAGATCAGGGCATCACCGCCCACTCGGGTCCTTCAAAGTAGCGGCTCTGGCGCGGGGACTTTGCCGGGTGTCGCGCGCTAACATAGTTGAGGTGGTGTGATGTTCCTTCGAACCATTTTCCCTCTATGCCTTGCCTCGCTCGCCATGGCGGCGCCCCTGCACGTGCAGCAGGCGGGATTTAAACCCGCGGCGGATGGCCTGCCGGTTGGATGGCGGACTTGGGCCGCGCGTCCTGAAATCGCGCCGCGCACCTTTGTCGATCTCGTACATTACCGCAATGCCCCGGGCTCGCTCGCCATTTCAGGCAACACCAACGCAGCTGAGTATGGTGGATGGGAATATGCCGCGGCTGGAATCCAACCAGGCAAGTGGTATCGCTTCGTCGCCTACTATCGCGCCGAGGGCGTGCAGGATGAGCGGCGGCAGGTGGTCTCGCGCCTCGATTGGTCCAAAGCCGATGGAACACGCACCGGCCAGCCAGATTACGTTTACGCCGCCGAGCGCACCGCAGAGTGGACCCGTGTCTCTGTCGATGCACCGGCGCCTGAGTTGGCCGCTTCCGTCAAGCTGCAGCTATATCTGCAGAACGCACCCTACGCCACCATTTGGTGGGACGATATTTCGCTAGAAGAGATCGCGGCACCTGGCGCTCGTCCCGTGCGCGTGGCTTCCATCAATCTGCGGCCGCGTGATACACATTCGGCCGAGCAGAGCGTCAGTGAATTTATTGCCGTGATTCGCAAATCGGTTGCGAACGCGGACTTGATTCTGCTGCCTGAAGGCATCACCGTGGTCGGCACCGGCAAACATTACCCCGACGTAGCGGAATCTATTCCCGGCCCGACCACCGAACGTCTGGCGCAAGTCGCGCGCGAGAAACACGCCTATATCGTGGCCGGCATCTACGAGCGCGATGGCGCCGCGATTTATAACACCGCCGTTCTCATTGACCGCGCCGGCCGCTTCATCGGCAAGTATCGAAAAGTGTACCTGCCGCGCGAAGAGATCGAAGGTGGTCTGACGCCGGGCAATGACTATCCGGTTTTCCGCACCGATTTCGGCAAAGTGGGGATGATGATCTGCTGGGATTTGCAGTACGCCGATCCCGCGCGTGCGCTCGCGTTGCGAGGCGCGGAAGTGATCTTGATGCCTATCTGGGGTGGCAACGAAGCGCTGGCCAAGGCGCGTGCCATCGAGAACCAGGTGTTCCTGGTCAGCTCCGGCTACGACTATCCAACGTCCATCGTTGATCCCGCGGGCGAACTGCTGGCCATCACACGCGAGCCAGGCACGGTAGCCACCGCCACGATCGACCTCAACCGCCGCTACGTGGACAACTGGCTGGGCGATATGCGCGAACGCTTCATGAAAGAGCTGCGTCTCGACGTAAGAGTGGAATAGTCGGGCGTTCCTGCTCGCCGCCATGTTCAGGCGCCGTAGAAATTCTTCTCCCACGCGTGTTTCCGGAGGATGGCGAGCACCTTCTCGGGCAGCGGCCCTTTGCCGGGTATGGTGCAGTTGAACTCCACGTTCGCGCGCGTGCGCATGCCGGGTATCACGCTCGAAACGGAAGGATGCGAGATACAGAACCGAAGCGCCACCTCCGGCATCACACCGTTCTGAAGGCCGAGATCGTGCTCGATGGCCGCTACGCGCTCGGCCACCTGCTTCTTCCGGTCGCCTTTGAAGTAGCGTGCGCGAAACTCTGTCGGCTCGAATTGTGAGTGCGGATTGATCCGTCCAGTAAGTGCGCCTTCATCGAGCGGTGTTCGCGCGATCACGCCGATGTCCCGCTCCATCGCCAGTGGAAACAGGTTCTTCTCCGGCGTCTGGTCGAAAATGTTATAGATAACCTGCACCGTGTCAAGCAATCCGGTCCTGACGATCTCGAGCGCGCTGTCCGGCTGGTGATCGTTGATCGAAATCCCCACGGCTTGCGCTTTGCCGGAACGCTTGAGGTCTTCGAACGCGCGCTTCCACTCGTCGCAGGCGATCCATTCCGGGTTCCACACATGCAACTGCTGCACATCGATGGTGTCGAGACCAAGATTGTTCAGACTGCTCTCGGTCGATTCCATGATGTATTCGTAGGGGAAGACATCGGAAATCGGCACTCCCGGCCGGGCCGGCCAAAGCAGGTTCTTTGGGGGCACCTTCGATGCGATATAAATCTTGTGACCCGCCTCGCGCACTACCTGGCCAACAAGCTGCTCGCTATGGCCGTCGCCATAGGCCAGCGCCGTATCGATAAAGTTCACACCCCGCTCGATAGCCAGCCGCAGGGCCTGGGCCGACTCGCGGTCGTCACCCCCCAACCACAATTTTCCGCCGATGCCCCACGCGCCATAACCCATCTCGCTTACTTGAAATCCGGTTTTTCCCAGCCTGCGGTAGCGCATCTCCCACTATTATAGAGACATGACTTTGGGCAAATCGCTGCGCTTGCGCCGGATCTTTGCCAATGGCCGCGCGCTCGTGGTTCCTCTCGATCACCCTACCGGCGATCCGGTCCCGCTTGTTCGCAGTGTCGCGCGCTCGGGCGTTGATGCAGTGGCTGTCTCGCCAGGCGTGCTCGAACGCGTGATCGAGGATCTCGCAGGCTTGGCTGTGATTTTGCGTTTGAACGGATCGAAGCGCACGCCGCAGCTCGTCAGCGTCCAAGGGGCGCTCGAGCTGGGCGCGGAAGCCGTCCTCCTCAGAGTGGACGCGCACGACACGCGCGATCTGGAGCGCCTGGGTCGCGTCACCGAAGATGCGCGGCGGCTCGGCATGCCGGTCATCACTGAGATCATGGGCGAAGACTTGCCCGCCGTGGCCGCCATCGCCGCTGAATACGGCGCCGATGCTATCCAGACGCAAATTATCGGCGACTTCTCCGACTTCCGCCATACCGTACGCACGGCCGGTCGCCCGGTCCTGGCTTCCGCGGGTCAGCTCGGGTCCGTCAGCGATCTCCTGCGTTTTGTGAATAACTGTCTTGAAGCGGGCGGGCAGGGAATCGTCGTTGAGCCGCAGCCCGAGCCCGTGCTTGCCGGCATCAACGCGTTGGTGCATCAAGGTGTTTCGGTTGCCGAAGCGCTCGCCATAGCGGAGTCCGACCGCGCTCTCACGCCGGAATAGGCGAAACGCGCCGCGCGATAAACTGGTCAAAGAAGGTATGCGGAGAACACTCGCAGTCCTGCTTCTTTTCAGCGTTTCCGCCATCGCCGCCAATGTCCGTCTCTATCTCAAGGACGGCACATATCAAATTGTGCGCGAGTACTCCATCCAGGAAGACCGTGTCCACTATTACAGCATCGAGCGCAGCGATTGGGAGGACATTCCGCTCGCATTAGTGGACCTGAAGCGTACCCAAGGCGAGATTGCCGAGCGCAATGCTTCCATCGCGGAGGAGACCAAAATGGTCGCCGCCGAAGAAAGAGTCGAGCGCGAGATGGAGCATGAGAAAAACAAAATTCCGCAGGACCCCGGTGTCTACCAGTTGATCGATGGCAAAGAGCTGCGCATTATGCGTCTTGCTGAATCGAAGCTGCACACCAACAAGCGGCGCGCAGTCCTGAAGGCAATGTCACCGATCCCCCTGGTGTCCGGAAAAGCGACTGTTGAGGTAGACAAACCGCGCTCCAGCTACAATGTCGAAACCGATACACCGGAGTTCTACATACAGCTTTCGGCCGAACAGCGCTTCGGCATCATCCGCCTTACACCACATGAAAACGTGCGCATCGCGGAAAAAGTGACCATCATTCCGGTAACGAAGGAAGCAGTCGAGGAGCCCGAAGACGTCGAGATCTTCCGCAAGCAGCTGGATGCGAACGGTCTTTACAAACTCTGGCCGCAAAAGCCGCTCACTCCCGGCGAATATGCCGTGATCGAGAACACGCCGGGCAAGCTGAACATGCAGATTTGGGATTTCACCTGGGAGCCAGGCGCGAGGTATGTGCCGGATACGCGCCCAGATACCGGCGTCAAAAAACCCTAGGTGCGGTTACACTTCTTGGGGTGCACGGTTCTCTCGATTGCGGTCTATTGAGGAAAGGCTGGCCGGAACTGAAATTTCAGGACCAGGTCGCTCGGCACCGGCTGATTGTCTCGCTGGGCGGGCACAAAGCGCCACAACATGGCGGCGGCGCGTGCGGCCTCGACCAGCGAACTGCTCACCAGCTCCCCGCTGGGCAATGGTTCGGCCTGTACCACGCGGCCGGTTTCACCGATCCGCACTTTGACATCTACTTCCACCAGCGTCGCGATCAACTTTCGAACCGCCGCGGGAAGCACGGGCTGCGTCTGGCGAATGGGCCGTGCGGCGACGTATCGTGGCGCAGGCGGCAGCGGATCGCTTGAAGGAGCTTGGTTCTGCCCCGATGCGTCAGGCGCTTGTGACGGCGGATCCACCGTAACTAATCGCACCGGCTCGCCGAAATCGCGTTCTGAGCCGGCGTTCGTAACTCCTTTTCCATCCTGAGCGGAATTGCCGGCCGGCTGGTTCGCTCTAGTTGGCGGCAGGGCTACCGAAGTTTTCGTGCTTGCGGCAGCCGGGGCCTTGGGAGCAGTCAATGCCAGCACGCTCTCGCCGGTCTTGGAATTGTCGGGCGCGGTTACTTCCAGCCGGAACTGAACACTGCCGTTCGCAGGGGTGTAAAGTACGCTGCCATACCGAAGTTGCTCTGGCGTGAGGCGCAATTCCTGCTGTTGCGCATCGCCGTCGCGAATAGAAAGCGCGGCCTCTTTGGCGTGCACCACCGCCTCGGCTTTACGGTTCCAGCTCACGCGCAAGTCGTTGTCTTTTCGCTCCACGCGCAATGCCAGGACTGGAGCGTCGGATGCGACGGTGGTAGCCGGAGCCTCACCAGACCCGGGTCCAGTCCACTTGAGCAGCGCCTGATAGCCTACAGCACCAAGAGCAATCATCAAGATGGTAAACAGCGGATACCACAGCCAGGGCAGCCTGGACGTGGCGCGCCGCCTCTCTTGCACGCGCGGGATCTGCGCCACGCTCCCGACTGCCGGCTGCGTGACAAATTGCCGTGGGCTCGCAGGAAGTTCAAACTCCGTCCCTTCCGGTTCGCGACCCAGTATCGTTGGATTGACGCGCGCCCCGGTCAGCAGTCGCGGATCAAATGGAAACTCCAGGAACGTAAACTCAGAGTCGATCCTGCCGTTATCCCAAAAGAAAAACCCCGCCGTCGATGAACCGTCGCTCGATGGCTTCACCAACAGAAATACGTCCGCCGGATCGTAAAAGTGCGCCTCGGCCAGAGCCAAATCGCTTTCATTGAGGCTCAGTCCAGCGCCAATATGGCTGCGATAGAAGCCCACTACCGCCAACCCGTCGGCTCGCTCGTTCCTGATAGTCGTAAGCGTCTCTTCAAGTTTGCGCTGGTTGGCGTCGGAAAGAATGAATTTGTGATCGCTCCGGTATTCACACAGAAACGGCACGAAATCTTTGATTTCGACTACGGGACTGGACTTGAAATCCGCGGTGCCTAGCAGCAGTCCGCCGATTTCCACACTATGCGTGGGCACAACATCGCAGGCTCTTCTCACCTCTGGAGCCAGCCGCTCCACGACGCTCAGATGCAGGTGGATCCTAACCGGTGCACCGGGAAACGTCCAAGTATAAAACTCGGGCGCCGTGGTGGTCTGTTCGG
>DATLVQ010000653.1:0-10067 GCA_035577325.1 Bryobacteraceae bacterium
GCCGGTTCAGCATCTGCTTCAGCGCAGGAAACAGGTCGAAAATGCGACTAAGAGTCGTACGGGAGCCGTTCCCGCGCACGCCCAAGCCCACCCGCAGATTTTCTTCAACCGTCAGTTGCGAAAAAATCTCGCGCCCTTGCGGCACGTAACCGATGCCAAGCCTGGCCCGCTGCTCGGCCGGGCATTTGATCAAATCGATCCCGTCGAATGTGATGTCACCGGAGCTCGCCGGCTGCAGCCCCATGATGCATTTGAGAAGCGTCGTCTTGCCCATGCCATTGCGGCCTATCAGGCACATGCGCGAACCCGCGGAGACGGCAAGATCCACATCCCACAGCGTATGGCTGCCGCCGTAGAACTGGTTGAGGGCTTTGACTGCCAACACGCTCACACTCCAAGATAGACTTCTATGACGCGAGGATCCTTTTGCACTTTGTCCATATTACCGTCCGCAATGACGCGTCCTTCGTGCAACACCGTGACGCGCCGGGCAATCGAACGAACGAAGGACATATCATGCTCGACAACCACGATCGAGTGCTCGCCCGCCAGCGACCGCAGGAGCTCGGCCGTGCGCTCGATCTCGTGCGGCGTCATGCCGGCAACCGGCTCGTCAACCAGGAGCAACTCCGGGTTCTGCATCAACAGCATGCCGATTTCGAGCCACTGCTTCTGGCCGTGCGCGAGTATTTTTCCCGGCGCCTCGCGCAGCTCCGAAAGGCCGATGATGTCAAGGACCTCGTCGATTCTCTTTCGTTGCGCGGCCGTAATGCGGGCACGCAGCGTTTTCAGAAATGACCGGCCGCCGGCCAGGGCCAGTTCGAGATTGTCGAACACCGTCAACTGCTCGAACACAGTCGGTTTCTGAAACTTCCGCGCGATTCCGTTCGCCACGATCTCCGGCTCGGACAACTCGAGGAGATTGATGTCGTCGCCAAACCACGCAGTTCCTGAATCGGGCCGTGTCTTCCCCGTAATGACGTCCATCATGGTGGTTTTGCCTGCGCCGTTGGGGCCAATGATGCAGAGCATCTCGCCCGGTTCCACGTACAGGGTGAGTTTGTTGAGTGCCTTAAAGCCGTCGAAGCTTACGGTCAGGTCCTCAAGGTAGAGTCTCTTGCTGCGAACCATCCTTTTTTCCAGAGTTACGTCCTATCAGCTTTGCATTCGCAGGCGCTCATACGTCAGTGCCAGCCTTACGGCGGGCCGGCACAAGGCCAATAAGCCCGCGCGGTAGAAACAGTGTCACGAACACGAACAACGAACCGAGCGCGTAAAGCCATACTTCGGGAAACGCACCAGTGAGATAGGTTTTCGCGTAGTTCACCAGCACTGCGCCTGCGATGGCACCGTAGAGCGTGCCCCGCCCTCCGACCGCCACCCAGATGACGGCTTCGATCGAGTTAATCGGCGCAAACTCACTCGGGTTAATAATCCCGATTTGCGGTACATATAACGCGCCCGCGATGCCGGCGATAACGCCTGAAAACACGAACAGCCACAGCTTGTAGGATTCAACAGGGTAACCAAGGAAACGGGTCCGGCTCTCCGCATCGCGGATCGCACGGATTACACGCCCCGCGCGCGACTCCACAATCACCAGGCAAGCCAGGTAGCTGGCTGCTAGCGCGATGGCGGTGATGACCAACAGCACGACGTGGGTACCGTCCGAATGCAGATCGAAGCCAAGGATATCTTTGAAATCAGTAAATCCATTGTTGCCGCCAAAACCCATGTTGTTGCGGAAAAACGCGAGCATCAAGGCGTAGGTAAGCGCCTGTGTGATGATCGAAAAGTACACGCCGGTCACGCGCGACCGGAATGCAAACCAGCCGAATATCAGCGCCACCAAGGCCGGAACGAGCACCATCATGGCGAGTGCAAACAAGAAGTGATTGAAACCGTACCAGAACCAGGGCAGAGCCTTCCAGTTCAGAAACACCATGAAGTCCGGCAAAACCGGATCGCCGTATACACCCCGGGGGCCGATCTGTCGCATCAGGTACATGCCCATTGCGTAGCCGCCGAGCGAAAAAAAAGCCGCGTGCCCGAGGCTCAGGATGCCGCAGTACCCCCAAATCAGGTCGACGGCCAGCGCCAGCATGCCGTAACACAGGTACTTGCCGATAAGAGCGATCCCGTAGGCCGAGAGATGCAACGCAGACGATGTGGGCACAATTTGGTTGAGGACGGGCACACCGACGGCTACGACGGTGAGCACTGCGAGAAACCATGCCCCTCCTCGATCGGCGCCTGAGACCCCGCTCCAGCGGCGAAACACCTCTACTTGTCCTCTGCCGCGCGGCCGGCTTGCGGGAATAGTCCACGGGGACGGGCTTGGATGAAAAGAATCAACGCGATGAGGATGAAAATTTTTGCCAGCACGGCTCCGGCATAGGGCTCAAGCAGCTCGTTCACGATCCCCATCGACATGCCGCCGATGAGGGAGCCCCAGAGGTTTCCGACGCCTCCAAAAACTACTACCATAAACGAATCGATGATATAGGACTGCCCCAGATTCGGACCCACGTTAGTCAACTGGCTCAGCGCGACGCCCGCCATACCGGCGACACCTGACCCGAGCCCGAACGTCATCGCATCCACCCACTCGGTGCGGATGCCCATCGCTCTGGCCATGGCCCGGTTCTGCGCGACGGCCCGGATGTCGAGACCGATCCGCGTGCGCTTCAACACAACCAAGATCAGGGCGAAGACCATCAGCGTGAAGATCACAACGTAAAGCCGATTGTAGGTAACTTCGAGCGCATCGTTCAGTCGCAGCGAGCCACTCATCCAGCCGGGTGTAACGACCGACCGGTTGAGCGCGGAAAAAACTGAGCGAACCGACTGTTGCAGGATGAGGCTCACACCGAACGTCGCGAGCAGCGTCTCCAGGGGCCTTCCGTAAAGAAATCGGATAATTGTGCGCTCCATCAGGACGCCTATCAGCCCCGCAACTACAAACGCCGCTGGAATGGCGGCTAGGATCGAGATCCCGATGTGTCCGGGCATCGCCATCTGGACGGCGTAAGTCGTGTACGCACCGAGCATCATCAGCTCGCCATGAGCCATGTTGATGACGCCCATAACGCCAAACGTGATGGCCAGCCCGATAGCGATGAGAACGAGCACCGACCCCAGGCTCAGGCCAAAAAAAAGAATCTGGATGCCCGAATAAAAGGTGCGCCAATAGTCGATGGTTTCCACCGCGCCGGCAGCGGCCCGTCGCACCTTCTCGTCGCTTTCAACGAAGGTGCCGCCCGGAGACTTGTCAAGAAGGAGCGCCAGCCTGTTCCGCACGTCCTGGCTGACGCTTTGCTTGAGGGTGGCGATCGCTTCCAGACGCACCTTGGCGTCCGAGCCATCCAGCGCAGCGAGCGCCAAAGCCATGCCGATTTCCTTCTTGACGCTGACATTCGTTTCCACGCCGAGCCGCTCGCGCAGGAGGGCCACGGTCGCGTCGTCCAGCGACCGCAACATGCTTCGCACCGCGTCCAACCGCACCGACACTTCCGGGCTCGCCAACGCGAAATGCGCTACGGTTGTCCTCAACATGCGCCTCAAACCGTTGTTCGTGCCGATCTGGGTCAGGCTATCCGCGCTGGTGGATCCGGCATCCCGCAGCGACAGCGGATCGACTAAATTGAGGGGATCTCCCTCAGCCGACTTGACGATAAAAACCTTCTGATCGCTGTTGCGGAAGTAGAGCCGATCTTCCAGGAATGCCGTGAGGACCGCGCGCACGCTTGGATGACCGCTCTGGCTCAGCCGTTCGACTATACTCGCCTTCTCGGAGTACGTCGCCTCCCGCAGTTCGCCAAGCGTCGACAGGAAACTTGCGTCATTGGGAGATTGGGCGTGTACAGCCCGAAGGGTGAGCAGTATGATGAGCAGCCACTGCCCGCCCGACGGGAGGCGTTTCATTACTTGTAGTTCTGTCCTGAGCACTTCTTGGTGACCTTATTGTAGTTCCCGCACTTCAGCGTCACCCAATCCGCTTCGATGTCCTTGCTGCCAGGCAAGTAGTCGGACCAGGCATCGCCCGGCACAGTGCCCGCAGACTTCCAAACCACGTTAAACTGGCCGTCGGCTCTCACCTCGCCGATGTATACCGGTTTGGTGATGTGATGATTCGGCAACACCTTGGCGATGCCGCCAGTGAGGTTCGGCGTCTCAAGACCGGGAAGCGCCGCGAGCACCTTCTCCACGTCGGTTGTTTTGGCCTTCTCTACTGCCTTCACCCAAAGATTGAAGCCGATGTAATGGGCCTCCATCGGATCATTGGTTGTCCGTTTCGGGTTCTTGATGAAAGTGTGCCACTGGTTGATGAACGCTTTGTTGGCCGGCGTGTTGATGCTTTCAAAGTAGTTCCATGCTGCCAGGTGGCCAACAAGCGGTTTGGCGTCGAGGCCCGACAGCTCCTCCTCACCAACCGAAAAGGCAACGACAGGGATATCCTCCGCCGAAATCTTCTGGTTGCCAAGCTCTTTGTAGAAGGGCACGTTGGCATCGCCATTGATGGTAGACACGACCGCTGTCTTCTTGCCAGCCGAGCCGAACCTCTTGATGGCAGCCACGCGGGTCTGCCAGTCGGAGTTACCGAAGGGCGTGTAATTGATCGAAATGTCTTGGGACTTCACACCTTTCGTCAGCAGATAAGCCTCGAGGATTTTGTTGGTCGTGCGCGGGTAGACGTAGTCCGTGCCTTCGAGCACCCAGCGCTTCACGCCGACTTCCTTCATCAGGTAATCCACGGCGGGGATGGCCTGCTGGTTCGGTGCAGCGCCTGTGTAGATGACGTTCTTAGATGACTCCTCCCCTTCGTACTGAACGGGGTAAAAGAGCAAGCCGTCGTCCTTTTCGAAAACCGGCAGCACCGATTTTCTAGAAACTGATGTCCAGCATCCGAACACCACGGCGACTTTGTCCTTTTCCAGCAACTGCGCCGCCTTCTCGGCGAAGAGCGGCCAGTTGGAAGCCGGATCGACGACGACCGCCTCAAGCTTCTTGCCCAGCAATCCCCCCTTCTTGTTCTGGGCATCAATCATCATCAGGATCGTGTCCTTCAGAGTCGTCTCGCTGATGGCCATCGTGCCTGAAAGCGAATGCAGCACACCAACCTTGATTGTGCCCTGGGCCGCCGCGACTTCGGAGAATACAGCTCCGGCGATCAACAGCCAAGCGGTCATAAACGTTGCTTTACGCTTCATAAATTAGCTCCTTCATTCTGATTCATTCCGAGCCTGAGGAACAATACCTCACATTTGAATCTGGAGGCCGACTCCAGCCTGCCAGAAATTGGGCTCCACTCTGTTGAATCTTGTGTCCTTATAAAACGTCATCACACGAGCCTTGAACTGCTTGATGATGTAGTTGAAGTTCACTTCGGTGGTTTTCTGGTTGTAGCTTGGAGTCGCCCCATGAGTAAACTCCGCTTTGGCATACTTGCCCAGAATCTCGAACTTACCGATGCCGACCGCTTTCGGAAAGAGGTAGCTTCCAAGCGCATACGCGCCCTGGCTCTTGGCATAGGCTGCCTTATACCCGCCCAACCTGTTGTAGTTGGAGTATTCGCTTTCGATCGAAACGACGCCGCCATTGGGCAATTTCCTTTCGAGGAGGAAATCGACGGTGGACGCCGTGTGGCCGTCTTGAACCTGAGTCGCTCCGCCGATGGCAAGCAGATTCTTATCGCCGTAGTAGGTTCCGTTCAGGTAGTAGCCGTCTTCCTGGTCCCAGAAATCGATCTGGACGCGGGCCGCCCCAAGAATTTTGGAATTCCCCGTCGCCGACCCGCCGTCGAACGCACCGACCGAGACTTTCACTTTCTTGGCAAACTGACCCCAATAGACGACCCCGTTGTCGCGGCCTTGAAAGACAAATGGATATCCGTCCTGAATGCCGTCTGTATACACTGCCCACTCATGCGAGAAGAATGGGCCGTAGAGATTTGCGCGGTCGCTCGGCGGCAGAAAGCGGCCTGCCCAGATGTTGAACATGGGAGACACTTCAATTTGCGCCACTGCGTCCAAGACCCCGATCTTGTTCGTAACGCTGTCATAATCGGTGTTAAACATGAATTTGATATCGCCAACGACAGGACCACTGACGTAAAGGCGCGCGTGGTCAAGCTGGAACTTGTCGGTGGAATTGCCGCCATCCGGTTCGGTGTGACCAAAGCTGGTTTGCAATCCGGCGCCAACTGTAATCGGACCCACCGTGATCTGCGCGCGGGACGGCGAGACCGATACAAGGACCCCCAGGAGCAAAGGTAAAACGGGGGCACATTGTCGCGCAATAAACGCCCGCGCATTCCGGACATATCGTCTAGGCATCAGTGAATCCTCTCCTCTGGGCGCATGAAGCACCTGTTGTGGTTTGTTCGTCTTACAAAACTTGAACCGACTGTTTCGTTTGCGCGGGATTCGGCGCGGCGTGAGCAAGCCCAGAAACCTGCGTCTCCTTCAGCCGGTCTGCGTCTCCTTCAGCCGGTAAACACCCCTGAGTTCTAACCCTACTAATACATTTCGAGGGCGTCCAATCAATTGTTTCGATTTGGCTACAAAATAAAACTGATGTCGTCTAATCCAGCACGCAGCCATCAGCAGCTCAAGTTTCAAGTCGCGATTTTTGCGATCGTGTCTGTTGCCTACCCACAATGGCTACAGCAGACGGCGGTGAGACAGGTAATCGGAACCGTGACGCAATTGGCTTACAGCCGCAAGCGTGATGGTCACTTCATGTGGGCCTTCCCGGTGGATCAGCAACGATGACCTTCAACAGCCCGGTATCGGCGATGACAATTCGATGTTGTCGTATTGTCTGCCCTCCGGCACGACACCGTTACGCTCGACGGTTTCTCCGATCCAATCCATGTAGCGCCCGAGCCGGCGACGTTATTGATGCCCGGCACGGCCCGCTTGGCTTGGTCCGTATCACGCGTCGAAAGCCATCCAACAAGGCAGCCGGAGATGCGCGGTAGCTGCCGTCAGCAGCGGTGTATTGCCCTGTGATCTTCCACGGCCAATCTGGCGATTTCAGCAGCTTCCCGTGATGATGCGGCGTCGCGCAGGGCCTTGTCGAAACCTGCGCTCGATACATTGTGGAGTGCTTTTATCATTTTTGCGTGGTGATCAATCGCCGCCGCGAAGAGATCCTGAAGACGGGTCTTTTCAGGGCACAGCATGGCGCCCCCCGTTTCTGCAGGAAAGAGGAGCCAGCCGGTCCTAGCGGTTAAGACGGCCCTTCGATGCAGGCCAAGCATAGCACCAATTGCCACCAGCGGGAAGCTAAGACACGGCTTGACGTATAATCGCTCTACCCGACCTAGCCCCCGGGCGGAAGAAGCCCTTTTTCCGCGTGGCCTCTCGGGAACTGGCGACACTGAAGTAGGACGGAAGACGATCCCAAGCTACCGGCGGATTCGCCTCGATGCTGCGCTGATTGTGAACTCGTACCACGAGATAACCGCATACGACGTCATGTTGCATCATGTTCGGGACGCGCTAAAGCCGGGCGGAACTTTCGTTCTTGTGGAGGGTATCTGGGACAGCCGCGAAACCCAGTCCCGAGACAAGCAGATCAAGCATCACCAGCTGGCCCCAGATTTGCAAAGCAGGAAGTAGAGAGCGTTGGTTGAAATTGTGGAGGTCCACGATCCGTTTTTTTGGGCGTCCTCCGGACGAGGGTGGGAAGTCCCGATGGTGGGTTCTCCTTGCCCGAAGGGCGTTAGAATTCAAACTCGGCCACAGGATTTTATGGGCTTGTACGCAAAATACGTTCTGCCTCGCATAATAGACCTCGCCATGAGCAACCGGGAAACGCGTCGCCTGAGAGAGGCCTGGATTCCCCGAGCCCGTGGTGAGGTGTTGGAGGTCGGCATCGGCTCCGGCCTGAACCTGGCATTCTATTCATCCGAGGTCCAGCATGTCTATGGCGTCGATCCGTCCATTGAACTTCAACGAATGGCACGCAAAAGGCTGGGGCAGTTGCATGTCGAATTCCTTTTGCAACCTGCTGAGGAACGACTGCCGTTGGCGGATGCAAGCATCGATACGGTTGTTCTGACCTGGACACTTTGTTCGATTCGGGACCCGCAGAGGGCGCTCCGGGAGATGAAGCGTGTCCTGAAGGCTGGCGGCAGGCTTATTTTTATAGAGCACGGCCGCGCTCCGGATCCTGGCGTCGCAAGGTGGCAGGATCGTCTAACGCCACTCTGGAAGCCTATAGGCGGCGGTTGTCACCTGAATCGCCGGATTGACCAGTGCCTCGCGGAGTCGGAATTCCAGATCGGTGAGCTGAGGACGTGTTACCTCCCCGGACCGCGCGCGATGACTTACACGTATCAGGGCGTCGCATATGGAAAAGAGCCCGTCCAGATTAGGGAAAGTTCTAAGTTTGGGGGTATGGCATCCCACTAGAAGTCTCGGCCGGATGTTCATTGACCGGGTGGTTTCTGAATTGCCCAACCAAGGCCCCGATCGCCACGAGGGCAGTTAGGATCAGGGCCAGCAGAAAGAGCTCCGTGAGCACGGCACAATTCGATCAGTCGCCGGCCCATAAGTGATCAAGTCAGTAAGGTTCCCACTGAGGATCATCAGCAGCGAGTGCTAGGCGTTGTTCGGCGGTTATGTGCGCAAGCAACTTCGTCATCGCCAGAGAGCGCCCCTCCTTCTCGCCGGCCACGTGCTCTTGCCAGTGCCATGCGATTAGACTGTGATCCCGGATTCCGGCAATCCATCCTTCTTTGCGGGCTTCGACAAACAGCGTGAAATTTCCAAAGGTCAGGCGGCTGCCATGCCCGATTTTCATGCTCGGAGTATTCCGCTATGGCCCACCCCGGCAATATCGTTTGCCGCGCTGTGTCGGAAACGACAAAAGTGAAATTCCGGCTAATGCCAACGTTAGATCCACCTGACGACGGAGTGACCGAAACCAACTGAGGTTCAGCCTCCTTAAGCGAGGCTGCAGAAACCGCTAGAACGGCAAGCCCCAATAACTCGCAAACAAGCATTCGCATGGATATATATCTCTTCTTCTCACGGTGTGGAACGTGACAAGAGGCGTGTTTCGTGATCGTCCCCCTTGCTTTGAAAGACCAGAACATTGAGCGAGTGCAAGTGTGCAGGCTATTTCCGAACCTTGAGTGCCAGTCTGTTGGCGGGGCGTGAATTCGATGGTCACGAACGTGGCCATTGGCCCTGAGGAGAGAGCGTTCGCCAACGTCCTCACCTTGTCGAAGGCAGGGCGCTTTCCGCAGGGCGCGTTCCAATGTTCCAGGGACGGTACCACTACTCGGAAGAGGCGCGCTGCGCAACCTGAAAGTGGCTTAGGGATTGCGCATATCGGGAGACGCCTTGATAGAGCGCTTCTGCCAGACGTTGCCTGTGGTCCGACCGTTTCAGGAGCTGCTCTTCGCGCGCGTTACTTAAGAAGCCGATTTCTGCCAGGATGGACGGCATGGAAGCACCGATCAATACCGCGAATGGCGCTTTCTTCACACCACGATTCTTGGCGGAGGCATTATAGCGGAGCTCGCAGCTCTGCAGGGCCCGCTGGACCTTGCCGGCGAATTCCTTCGATTCCTCGATCTTGTCGTGCAGCGTGATGCTCTGAATCAGATCACGGAGTTCGAACACAGATCTTTCCGAACTCGCGTTTTCGCGGGCTGCCACGTCCAGGGCATCCGTCGAGCGTGTCAAATTGAGGTAATACACGTCGATGCCCCCGATTCTCGGGTGCGGTGAGAAGTTCGCATGGATGGACAGGAATAGGTCTGCTTTCTTCTCATTTGCAATCTCTGTACGTGAGTGAAGGCCTACAAAGGTGTCGTCCAGCCGGGTGTAAATGACCTCGCTACCCATGCGCTCCTCAATCAGTTTGCCCAGCCGCTTGGCGACGTCCAAAACCAGATCTTTTTCCATTAGACCGTGTTGGCCAACTGTTCCCCGGTCGGTACCGCCGTGGCCGGGATCGACGACCACGCGAGTGATTTTTAACCCAAGCGCACGAATCATGGAGCGCTCGCCATCACGGGATGCGCGGGCGGCTTTTGGAACTGCAGGGGG